>JAFZPW010000122.1 GCA_017552495.1 Clostridia bacterium
AAAGATAACCGTGGGGAGGAACCATTATGCTGAACCGAGTAGTCGTGACCATCGACGGATTTGATTACACTGTGGTTTCGGAGGACAGCGAGGAGCATATCCGCAAGAGCGCCGCGCTGGTGGATCAGA
Organism: Clostridia bacterium; assembly: GCA_017552495.1. Lineage (GTDB taxonomy): Bacteria > Bacillota > Clostridia > Oscillospirales > Butyricicoccaceae > UBA4644. Next base: position 130 of record JAFZPW010000122.1, read on the forward strand.
GCATTCATGAGGTCAAGGCCGCCACGCCCTTTTCCACCTTGACCTCTTCCGTGCTGGCCGCCATGAACATTGCCGACCGGTATTACAAGGCGGATGCCGCCACCGACGGCCTGCGGATGCAGATCAAGGACTATGCCGAGGAATGCTCCCGGCTGCGCGCCGAGGTGGCTCGCCTCAAGCGGGAGCTTGGTCGGAAGTAAAAGGACGCGAGCATGCCGATGGAACTGATGAGCCCCGCCGGGTCGCCGGAGGGGATAATCGCCGCCGTGCGAGGCGGCGCCGATGCCGTTTATTTCGGAACGGACGATTTCAATGCCCGGCGCAACGCCAGGAACCTCAGCGGCGAGGATTTGATCGACGCCATGCGCTATTGCCGGCTGCGGGGCGTCAAGACCTATGTGACGGTGAACACACTGGTCACCGACCGGGAGCTTTTGCGCGCCCGTGAGTTGATCCTGCGCCTGAACGAACTGGGAGCCGACGCCCTCATTGTGCAGGATCTTGGCATGGCTCGCATGATCCGCGCACTGGCGCCGGAACTGCCCATTCACGCCTCCACTCAGATGACGGTGCACAGCATCGGCGGCGTGCTGGCGGCGCACAAGCTGGGCTTTTCCCGGGTGGTTTTGTCCCGCGAGCTTCCCCTGCGGGAGATCGCCTATATTTGCAGACACAGTCCCATCGAGATCGAGGTCTTCGTTCACGGGGCGCTGTGTATGTGCTATTCCGGCCAGTGTTACCTGTCGGCCGCCATCGGCGGACGGTCGGGCAACCGGGGGCTGTGCGCCCAGCCCTGCCGCATGGCATACAGCTTTTTCGGTGAGAGCCCCAGTCATCCCCTGAGCCTGAAGGATCTTTCGCTGGCGCGGCACCTCAAGGAGTTGGAGGAGGCCGGCGTTCACACGCTGAAGATCGAGGGCCGCATGAAGCGGCCGGAATATACCGCCCTGGTGACCGACGTTTACAAGCGGGCGATCACCGGGGGATGCGCGCCTTCGGCGGAAGAAATGGCGCGCCTTCAGACCGTCTTTTCCCGGGACGGCTTTACCGACGGCTATTTTACCGGGAAAAAGGGCGGCGCCATGTTCGGTACCCGCCCGGAGGACAACGGCCGCGAGGCCCGTGCCCTTTACAAACAGGCGCAGGCGCTCTATCTTTCCGAGCCCGAGCCGCCCGTCGTCCCCGTGACCATGCGCTTTGAAGCGAAGGCGGGGCGGGAGATGCGTTTGGCGGTGGAGGATCGGGACGGATTCTTCTATGAATGCACCGGCACCCCCGCCGAGCCCGCGCTCCGCCGTGCCACCACGGAGGAGGAGGTTCGCGCAGCGCTGGTGAAGACCGGAGGCACCGTGTTTTTGCCGGACGAGCCGGAGATCACGCTGGACGGGGGCCTGCGGGCCTCTGCGGCGGCCATCAACGCCATGCGCCGCCAATGCCTCGAGGGGCTGGCGGCCGCCCGGCGGCAGCCGCCCAAGCGGATCGTGGGCGAATGGCAGCCGGGGATGCTCCGTCCGCGCCGGGAAGAGCCGCCTGGATGGATCTTTTCTTTCCTTTCCGCCGATCAGCTTACCGGAGCCATTTTGCGGGCGGGGGCCGAGATGATCTGGCTCCCCGTGCCCGAGATCGCATCCCGCCTGCCGCTGATCGAAACGCTGACGCGGCAGGGAGTCCACTTTGCCGCCGTGATGGATCGCATTATTTTTGACAGCGAATGGGACAAGGCGCTCAGGCAGCTCAAGGAAATACGGGAAATCGGCGTAAAGGATCTGGTGATTACCAATCTGGGGCAGATCCCCATCGTGGGGAAGCTGGGCTTTACCCTGCACGGGGATTTTGGTCTCAATGTGATGAATTCCCAGTCGGTTCGGGAACTGCGGCAGATGGGGCTAAGTTCCTGCACCCTCTCTTTTGAAATGAATCTGGCGCAGATCCGCGACCTGAATTTGGGCATGGACGGCCAGATCATCGCTTACGGCCGCCTGCCGCTGATGATTACGGAAAACTGCGTCACCAGGCGTCATGGCGACGGCTGCGCCCGGGACGGGCGCTCCTGCGGCAAAAACAACGCCATCATTGACAAAACCGGCCGCTCCTTCCCCATCCGGCGGGAAACCGGCTGCCGCTCGACGGTTTACAACGCCGAAAAACTCTGGCTGGCCGACAAGACCGCGGACCTGCGGGATTTGGGGCTGCGGTGGCTGCGGCTGAACTTCACCACCGAAAACAGCAAAGAGATCGAGACCGTGATCGAAGCCTACCGGAGAGGCGCGGGCGTCATGCCTGAGCGCGCCACCCGGGGCCTGTATTATCGAGGTGTACAATGAACGAACTGGAACTGTTGATCTGCCCGCTGGAGCGGGAGGGGCAGCGACCCGCGCTTCCCGCCTATCAGACCGAAGGCGCAGCCGCCCGGGATATCGCGGCCTTTTTGCCTGAGGGCGAGCTGGTCATTCCCGCGGGCGGGCGGGCCTTGGTGCCCACCGGGCTGACCATGGCGGTGCCGAAGGGGTGGGCCGCGCTGCTTCTGGCTCGCAGCGGACTTGCAGCGAAAAAGGGCGTCACGCTGGCAAACGGCGTGGGCCTGATCGATTCGGATTACCGGGGCGAGGTCAAGGTAGCGATGGTGAATCTGTCGAACGAGGATTTTACCGTCCGCAACGGCGACCGGATCGCCCAGCTCATGCTGGTGCCGGCGGCATTTTTCGCCGTGCGGGAGACCGGAGCGCTGGACGAGACCGCCCGGGGCGCGGGCGGCTTCGGCAGCACGCGGATATAAAAACCGCCGCGAAGCGGCGCTTTCTTCAGGAGAAGAACGAGTATGCTGATTTTGGCGTCACAATCCCCCCGGCGGCGGGAGCTGCTGGGACATATTACCGAGGATTTTATCGTTCGGCCGACGGGCTGCGACGAGGCGATCTGCTGCGCAGATCCAGAGGAGCACGTGCGGCAGCTTGCCCTTCGCAAGGCTCGCGCCGCGTTAAGTGCCGCGCCGCTGACGGAGAACGACGCCCTCATCGCCGCCGATACGGTGGTGTTTCTGGACGGGGATATTTTGGAAAAGCCGCGCACCCCGGAGGAGGCTTTTTCCATGCTGCGGCGACTTTCTGGACGGGAGAACACCGTCTGCACCGGGGTTGCGGTGGCCTTTCGGGATGAGATCCGGGCCTTTACCTGCCGGACGCGGGTGCTGTTTTACGACCTGACCGACGGGGAGATCGGGGATTATGTGGCGACCGGCGAGCCCATGGACAAGGCGGGCGCTTATGCCATTCAGGGCCGGGGCGCGTTTTTGGTAAAAGAGATCCACGGGGATTACTGCAACGTGGTGGGCCTGCCCGTGGCGCCGCTGGAGCGGCTGCTGCGAGAGATGGGCGTGCCGCTGGAGAGGAGGAGCCGGACGTGAGACTGTTTCATTCCAGGCTGTTCTGGTTTGCCGTCGTTATCGTGGCGATCTGTCTGAGCCTGATGATCTGGACGGCGGCCACGGGGCGCAATTCCTTTGTCACCGATCTGGTGGGCGCGGTGGTGACCCCGCTGCAAAACGGCGTGTCCAAGGTCACCGACAAGGCGTCGGGCCTGTTTGGCTATTTTTACCGGTACAGCGCCCTGGAACAGGAAAATGAAGCGCTGAAAGAACAATTAAACGCCTATCAGCGCATGGAAAACGAATATTATTCGGCCATCAGCCAAAACAGCGCCCTGCGGGAGGCGGCGGGCATCCGCGCAAAGCGCGCCGATTTTGAACTGGAGCTGTGTACGGTGGTGGCTTCGGCGGGCAGCGGCTTTCAGAGCGCCCTGACCCTCAGCAGAGGCAGCCTTTCGGGCATTGAAAAGGGCGACCCCGTTATTACCGGCGGCGGGCTGGTGGGCTTTGTTTCCGAGGTCGGACTGAGTTACTGTACGGTGACCACCCTCATCAACGCCGATTTTACCGCCTCGGCGCTGGTTTCCCGCACCCGCGAGGTGGTGGCGGCCCAAGGCAATTTTGAACTGGCCGCCGAGGGGATGCTCAAACTCCCCTATCTGGAAAACGACGCCGATATTCGGGTGGGCGATCGAATTTTTACCAACGGCGGCACCTATCCTCCCGACCTTATTATCGGACGGGTGACGGATTTTCGCCCGGAGACCCACGGCATCAGCAGCTATGCCGTGGTGGAGCCCGCGGTAAAGGCCGACGAGCTGAGCACCGTATTTGTCATCAAGGATTTCACCGTGGAGGATTGAGATGTTTCGATTCCGCTCCCAGCGCTATGCGCTGGTGAAATACGGCAGTTATGCCCTGCTGATGCTGGGCCTTTTCCTGTTGCAGTCCTCCCGGGGGACGAGGCTTTGCCTGTGGGGCGGCGTGTGGAACATGACGCCCTTTTTCGTGGCGTCGGTGGCCCTTTTGGAGGGACCCTATGCCGGCGGAGGCTTCGGCTTTGCCGCCGGGATGCTGCTGGCGGTGAACAGCACCGCGCCCGAAGGCCTTTCGGCGCTGCTGCTTTCCCTGTTCGGCATTTTGTTCGGCCTGTTCGGAGCCGAATACCTGCGGCCGGTGATCCTTTCCGCGCTGAGCGGCGGGTTGATCTGCATGACGGTGCAGGCGGTGCTGCGCTATCTGTTTTATGATCTGCCGGTTTATCGCGCCGGACTGGCGTGGGCGCTGCGGCAGTTTGCCGGGGAATTGATTCTGGCGCTGCCCGCGGGGGCGCTGGTCTGGCTGATTGTCCGGCGGCTCCACCGGCGGTTTTCGGAGGACGTTTTATGAAGACCCGTGTTGCACGCGTCGCGTCGCTGTTTTTGGTCGCGTCGCTCATCATGGGCGGGGTGGTGTACCGCCTGATCCAGCTCCAGCTCATCCGCGGCAGCGATCCCGCCGTCCGCGTGGTGACCAATGCGGTGCGGAAATATGAGGAGCAGGCCTCCCGGGGGGAGATCCTGGATCGCAACGGCGTGGTCCTGGCGGGAAACGCCCTGCGCTATTCCGTCCAGGCGGATTATTACCTCTGGGACGCGGAGCGGCAGAACGACGTGATCCTGCGGCTGTACGATATTCTCACCGAGGCCGATGTGCCATGGGAGGACGTTTTGCCGCTGACCGTGGAGTGGCCCACGAAATACACCTATACCACGCTGGAAAGCGGCACGGGCAAGCGATTTGCCGACTTTACCCGGCAGCAGGGATGGGGTTCGCCGGAGGACCTGGATCCGGGCAGGCTGTTTAACCTGATGTGTGAGCATTACGGGGTGGACGGCAACCTGTCGCTGGCCCGGCGGCGGGCGCTTTTGGGCATCCGCTATTATCTGGACGACCGGCAGTTTTCCGCTTATAACACCCCTCTGATCCTTGCCTCCGGCGTCACCACCGCCACCGTGGCTCGCATCGCGGAATACGGAAACGAAATGCCCGGGGTGGCGATCCGGGTGTCGGACAGCCGGGAGTATTTTTCCGACTATGCCTCTCACATTCTGGGCCGGGTGGCCAACATCTCGCCGGAGGAATACGCCGAGCGCAAGGACGACGGCTATCGGATGAACGATACCATCGGCGAGAACGGCATGGAGCGGGCGCTGGAAAGCTGGCTTCGGGGAACCAACGGCATACGCGCGGTGGAGGTGGATCGCGCCACCGGACGGGTGGTGACGGAATATATGCTGGAGGAAACCAGTCCGGGGCACAACTGCCTGCTCACCATCGACTACGACCTGCAAAAGCGCACGGAGGAGGCCCTTGCCGAGACCATTCAGGGCATTCGGGAAAAGGGACAGCGCCTGAAGTCGGGCGACGGCGCCGATATCGAGGGCGGCGCGGCGGTGGTCATGGATGTGCACACCGGAGAGATCCTGGCCATGGCCAGTTATCCCAGTTTTTCGCTGGAGCGTTTCAGCGCCGAGTTTGCCGAAAACCGCGACGATCCTTTAAAGCCTTTTTTGAACCGGGCCGTGCAGTCGGCGTATTCGCCGGGCTCTACCTATAAAATGTGCACCGCGCTGGCG
>JAFZPW010000010.1 GCA_017552495.1 Clostridia bacterium
AAGACAACGATTGCCCGGATTCTCGCCAAAGTATATAAGGAATCCGGCCTCCTCTCCAAAGGCCATCTTGTAGAAGTGGGTAGAGCGGATCTGGTGGGGAAATATGTGGGCCACACGGCGCCTTTGACCATGCAGGTCATCAAAAGCGCCATCGGCGGCGTATTATTTATTGATGAAGCCTATTCGCTCTACCGCGGTCACGATGACAGTTTCGGGCTGGAGGCCATCGACACGCTGGTAAAAGGGATGGAGGACAACCGGGACGATCTCATCGTAATCCTTGCGGGCTATACACACGAGATGGAGGTTTTCCTGACAGCAAACTCCGGCCTGCGCTCCCGTTTTCCCAATATCATTGAGTTCCCGGATTATACCGGCGAGGAATTGACCCAGATCGCTGAGATCAACGCTTCCTCCAAGGGCTATCGCCTGTCGGACGACGCCAGAGGCGCGCTTTTGGATTATTTCACCGTCATTCAGGCCATGGAAGATCAAAACAGCGGAAACGGCCGTCTTGCCCGCAATATTATTGAAAGCGCCATTCTTGCACAGGCAAAACGCATCGTCCGCGAGCCCGAGGCCCCGCTGGATCTGCTGGAAAAGCGCGATTTTGACCTGTTTGAAGCGCCAGAGGAAGAAGACGTTTGAGCGTGACTGCGGCGATGAATCATTTTGATGCACCACGCGATCAGCTTGCGCGTTTTCCGCGTTTGGAATATTATATCGCATGAAATTTTATCTATACCAGCCAAAACCAGAATGTTATTTTTGGCTGATATAGATATAATTGATTGAAATATTGTTGATATTATACAAGAATTTTGGTGTTTATTTGTTTGAACAGACAGAACAAAAGCTGCGAAATATTCATAAAATAATTGTAAATACAAGAATTTTCCACAAAAAGATGGTTGTTTCTTCTGTTTATTTTGGGGTTTTCTCGTGAAAAGAGGTTGACATTTTCGGAATCACAAGGTGTGCAAGCAAGTCGTGCCCGAGTGGCGTGAGTTGGCGCCCAACCACTTCGTTGCCTGCCACCATCCTTTGATCGACGAAGAGGGGCAGACCGTGAGTGCTGCGGACTGATTTGCCTATGTGGATGCCGTTTCAAAAGAAATATGAGCGGGCCCGCCGCTTCCAGCGGGAGCAGATGGGTCTGTCCCCCGAGGAGGAAGCGTGCAACGGAGAAGGTGCCGGGGACGAGTCGATGCCCGAAATTGAGCAGCCGTCAATCCGCGAGCAGATGGAAAAGGGCGATATGGGCGCGATGCTGCTATCCGCCTTTCTCACTCTGTTTTTGCCATGCATACTGATTATCGGTATTATGGTTCTGCTGGCATTTTGGATATTCGGCATCCTTTGACAACCTGAATTTACTGGACAGCCATGACGCCCTGTATGGGGCGTCATGGCTTGATTTTTCAAACAGAAGAGGTGCTGCAATGCTAAAAAAACTGGAACAACAGGCGTTCGACCGCTATGTGGAGTTTGCCTATCGGCTTGCTTTGGATACGACAAAATCCGGTTATCCAACCTATGCCGACGGCATAAAGACAAAAGAAGACTTTATATCCCGTTCCCGCAGTGCCTTCGAGAAAGAGAATGATGAGATCCTGCTCTATGAGCGGGAGGGAGAGGTACGCGGCTGGATCCATTACTATTTTATTCCCGGGGATCATTATCTGCAGTTACGCGCTTTTTGCATTTCTGAGGGAATGGAGGATGCGCTGACAGAGTTTCTCGCTTTCACCCGGGATCAATATCCCGGCAGCGAACTGTATCTGGGTTTTCCAAAAGAAAATCCTGCGGCGGTCGCGTTCCTTGACGGACAAGGCTTTCCACGCATTGAGGAGAGCTATAACGATGTGCTGCACTTTTGTGATTATACGCTGCATCCGGAGAATCCCAATGTGATCCCCGTCACGCGGGAAAATTATCCGCTGTTTGCCGCGCTTCATTCGCAGATCGAAGGGGAGATGTACTGGAATTCGGAGAGAATTCTTCAAGCGATGGATCGGTGGAAAATCTACCTCCTTATGCGAGGGGGAGAAGCGGCGGGAGCGATCTATTGCATGACGGAGGATGATAAAGTCTCATCGGAGATCTTCGGCGTGGATTTTCCACACGGTGTTTATAACGGCGAAATCTTCCGGGATCTGCTGACGGTGGCCTTAAACCATGAAAAACGCCGCGGCGTGGGGCATATGGTTTTCTTTAATGATGCGGAAACACAGGCCGACGCCCTTGCCTGCGGGTTTCATTGTGTGGGCGAATATGTCTGTTTTCTCGTGAAATTATAACGGCAAAAAGCAAAACGATCCGCACCGTTCAGGTGCGGATCGTTTATTATTATGGAAAAGAAACTTGCCTTGCGGAAACTTTTTATCTGCGCCGGGACAAATTACCGCTACCGCAGGAGCAGGCAGAACTTCCGGTCTGGGTGCAGCCGCATCCGCCGCTCTGCTGCTGCGGAAACTCGCTGGCGCGGGGCGGGAAAAACGCATCCACGGGGAAGCGGAAGTTCTGGAACAGGGAACAAGGGTCGTCGGGATCGCCGGCACATTCCTTCTGCGGCATGCAGAAGTCATAGGCGGGCATGAGAAGTTGCACGTCCCGTTCCAGACGGGTGATGCTGAACTGTCCCAGCGTAACGTAAAGCTGACGCACGTCGGAACTGACCACCAGATCGTCTTCAAAGCAGTTGCAGATGTTCGAGGGAATATCAATGGCGGCGATCATGGCGTCGGTATCGCAGCAGGGATCCGCCATGTGGCAGGCAAGGCAGACCGGATCCACGACCTCTACCTCGGCAATGGGCAGATTGGTGCGTTCGGCACCCTGCGGATCCTGCTCGCCGGGAATATAGTTGGAACTGAAAATGCGTGCGCTTCCTTCCGAGCCAAACAGCACGGTGCGCTTGTTGAAACTTGCCAGTCCCTCCAGCTTCGTGGGGCGGCCCACGCCGGTAAAGGCGTCGCAGGTCACGCGGTAAAAGTATCTTGCGTCCACGGTGTAAAATCCCTGATTGTAGACGATGGGCTCCACGTCGATATACGTCCAGAGCAGTTCGGCGCTCTGTGCCTTGACGTTGATGGCGCTTTCCAGCACCGCCTGGGAAGAGGCCGTCAGATAAACGCGGAGATCCTGCAGGCATTCCTTATCCCGGCAGGAATCATAGATCTTGCGGGTATGGATGCAAACGGCCTCTCGGGGCGGAGGGTTGCCGCGGAGCGGGCCGGGGGAAACCATTTCAGGCATATAGTTGAACCTCCTGATCAGATTTGAAGAGTACCTTCGCTACCAATGTATTCAGCAGGGCGGGATCTGGTGCGAACAGCAGGTTTTCCATCGCCGTGTGAAAACTTTCTTTTAATGCACGGGGAACTTTTCCGAAACGCTTGAAATGTCAGCGGCCATATGGTAAAATGATTTAATCAAGTTTTGTACCCACAGCAAGGAACCGAACCCATAGGAGGAGCAACATGAAACAAATTTCAGCCGTCAACAAAGTTGTGGAGCGCGTGCCGACGCTTGCGCTGCGCGGGATTACCATTTTCCCGGGTGCGCTGTTCCATTTCGACGTGGGGCGGCAAAAATCCATAAAGGCCATGGAATATGCCATGGCAAACGGACAGCGGATCTTTCTTGTGACGCAGCGCGACACTGCCGTAGATGAACCCGGGGAAAAGGATCTTTACAGCCTCGGCACCTATTGCAAGATTCGTCAGATCCTGAAAATTCCCAATGATAATATCCGTGTTCTGGTGGAGGGCCGCCATCGCGCCCTGCTGCGCGGACTCACCGAGACAGAGCCGTTTCTCATCTCGGATATCGAACTTTTGCCGGAAATCGTCACCACCCGCTCCACCAAGCGAGATCAGGCGATGATTCGCAACGCGCAGGAGTTGTTTATGGATTACGTCACGCTGGTGCCGCAGATTGCCGGCGACGTGGTTTTGCAGGTGATGGGCGGGCGCGATCTGGATTCGCTTTCCGACTATATCGCGCAAAACGTTCAGCTCCGCTTCGATCAAAAGCAGCTTCTGCTGGAAACCCAGGATCCCCGCCGCCGGATGGGACTTTTGCTGCGTCTTTTGGCGGAAGAAATCGAAATTCTGCGTCTGGAACAGGATATTCAGGAAAAAGTCAAGGAGCAGATGGATAAGGGCCAGCGGGACTATTATCTGCGGGAACAGATCAAGGTTCTGAGCGACGAACTGGGCGAGGGCGATGATACCGCCGCCGAAACCCAGGAATACCTGCGCCGCATCGAGGCCAAAGTTCTGCCGGACGAGGTGCGGGAAAAATTGCTGCGCGAGGTCAGGCGGATGGGGAAGATGCAATCCTCTTCGCCGGAAAGCAGCGTTTCACGCAGTTATCTTGATGTCTGTCTCGATCTCCCGTGGACAGAAACAAAGAAGGAAAACGACGATATCCGCAAGGCCCGCGCCGTCCTTGAAGAGGATCATTACGGACTGGAAAAGGTCAAAGAGCGCATTTTGGAATTTTTTGCCGTGAAAAATCTCACCGGAGGCGTAAAAGGACAGATCCTTTGTCTGGTGGGCCCGCCCGGCGTGGGTAAAACGTCGGTCGCACGATCCATCGCCCGCTGCATGGGGCGGGATTATGCCCGCCTGAGTCTTGGCGGCGTGCGGGATGAAGCCGAGATTCGCGGTCATCGCAAGACTTATATTGGCGCCATGCCGGGCCGCATCATCAACGCGCTGCGGCAAGCCGGCAGCCGAAATTGCCTGATTTTGATTGACGAGATCGACAAACTGGGCAGCGATTACAAAGGCGACCCTTCGTCTGCGCTGCTGGAGGTCTTTGACACCGAGCAAAACACGGCCTTCCGCGATCATTTTGTGGAATTGCCGTTTGATCTCAGCGACGTGCTGTTCCTCACCACGGCCAACGATAAAAACAGCATTCCCGAGCCGCTGCTCGACCGCATGGAGATCATTGATCTTCCCGGCTACACCGATGTGGAAAAAGTGCAGATCGCCCGAAAGCATCTGATTCCCAAACAACTGAAAAAGCACGGGCTTAAGACGCAGAATTTTAAAATTGACGACGATGCGCTGACGCTTTTAATCGAATGCTACACCAAAGAAGCCGGCGTGCGCACCATGGAACGCCAAATCGCAAAGCTTTGCCGCAAAACGGCAAAATATATGAGTGAAACGGGAAAACGCTCGCTTCGGTTTACAAAAGAGAATTTGCCGCAATATCTCGGCGTCCCGGATTATCTGCCCGATCAACCGCTGGAAGAGCCGGAATGCGGCGTGGTAAACGGTCTGGCTTGGACGGCTTACGGCGGCGCCATGCTGGAGGTTGAGGTTCAGGTTGTGGACGGAACAGGCAAGCTGGAACTCACCGGAAACCTGGGCAACGTGATGAAGGAGGCATCTCAGGCGGCCGTCACCTATCTTCGCAGCCGCGCGGGCGCCTTGGAATTGCCGGAAGACTTTCACAGTAAAAAGGATATTCATATTCATTTCCCTGAGGGCGCTGTTCCCAAGGACGGGCCTTCGGCCGGTATCACAACTGCCACCGCGGTCTATTCGGCGCTTACAGGACGTCCTGTGCCAAAAAACGTGGCCATGACGGGAGAGATCACACTGCGCGGCCGGGTGCTGCCCATCGGCGGCCTGCGGGAAAAGGCCATGGCAGCCTATCGCAACAAGGTGACCACCATTCTCATTCCCGCCGAAAACCAGAAGGATCTGGAAGATGTGGATCCGCTGGTGAAAGAAAACGTTTCCTTTGTGCTGGTGAAGCACATGGATCAGGTTCTGGATACCGTCTTTGATCTGAACGCCGCGCAGGCCGCGCAGACGCGGGTGCCTGCCAAGCCGGCGGTCGTTCCGCCGGTTCCCCCTCTTGCGCCTGCCCAGCAAATCAGACAGTGAGGCGTTTATGGATTTTCGCAAAACAGTTTTTATCAGAAGCGCGGCGAAGCAGGCGGATTTCCCCGCCGACAGCCGACCCCGGGTGATCTTTGCCGGGCGGTCTAATGTCGGAAAATCCTCCACGCTTAATTGCGTGGTGGGGAAGAAGGGATTTGCCCGGGTCAGTTCCGTCCCCGGAAAGACGGTTTTTGTCAATCTGTTTCTGGTGGAGGACAGCGGGTGGCTGGTGGATCTGCCTGGCTATGGATATTCCAAAACATCGCGGCAGGAAAGAGAGCGGTATTCCCGCCTGATCGAAGCGTATTTTGCCGCCGATCAGGAAAATATCCGCAGGATCTATCTTATTGTTGACGCCCGGCATAAGCCTACGGCAGACGACGTGGCCATGGTGGAATGGGTGCGCTACTACGGGAAACCGCTCACCGTGGTGGCGAATAAACTGGACAAGCTGAAAAAATCGGAAATCGAGCCGAACCTTGCGCGGATTCGCGAAACGCTGTCGCTGTCAGATACGGATCTTCTGATTCCCTTTTCTGCCGAAAAAGGAACGAATTGCGATCTATTAAAACAAGATATTCAAAATGCAATAGAGGAGAGGCAGACCGTATGAAAACCTATTACAGCGAACACTTCACCATCGGAGAAAACGGACATATTTCGCTGGACGGACTTGATCTGGTCAAGGTTGCCGAAGAATTCGGCACGCCTGCCTATGTGATGAGCGAGAGCCATCTGCGGGAAAACTGCCGCGCTTTTACCCGGGCGATGCGCCGAAACTTCGGGGAACGCTGTAAGGTGGCCTATGCCAGCAAAGCGCTGTGCGCCAGGTTTCTGTATCCCATTCTGGCTTCCGAGGGGATCCATGCCGACGTGGTTTCCGGCGGCGAGTTGTATACTGCGCTCAAGGCGGAATTTGATCCGAAACACCTGCATTTCCACGGCAACAACAAAACCGTGGCAGAGTTGGAAATGGCCGTTGACTGCGGGATCGGCTCCATCATCCTTGACGCCATGGAAGAAGTTGACCGGCTGGAAGCCATCTGTGCCGCAAGAGACATCCATCAGCGCGTGCTGTTTCGGGTGAAGCCTGGCGTGCATGCCGATACGCATGCATTTATTTCCACCGGACAAAACGACAGCAAGTTTGGCTTCGGCATCCAAGACGGCGAGGCCATGCGCATGGCACGGCATATTTTGGAGCAGGAGCATCTGGACTTTTCCGGCATTCATTGTCACATCGGCTCGCAGGTCTTCAGCCTCGACGGCTTTGCCCGGGCGGCAAAGATTATGTTTGACTTCTTTTGCCAGATCGAGAGAGAACTCCATATCACCATGGACGAGTTGATCGTGGGCGGCGGCTTCGGCGTGAAATATATGCCGGAAGATGAGCCGGGCACCTTTGATGAGAAAATTGACACCATGGGTAAGGTTTTGCGGGAAGAGGCTGAAAAACAAGGGCGCGTGCTTCCGGAGATCGTGATCGAGCCGGGACGTTCCATGGTGTGTGCCGCCGGCTGCACTCTGTATACCGTGGGATCCGTTCGCGACATCCGGGACGGACGTTGCTATGTTTCGGTAGACGGCGGCATGACGGACAATCCCCGCTTTGCACTGTATCAGGCAAATTATGACGCGGTGGTGGCCAATCGCGCTGCAGCGCCGCGAGACAAGCTGCAGACCATCGCGGGCCGTTGCTGCGAGAGCGGCGATCTGGTGGCGCGGGATCTGCAGTTTCAAGCGGCAAAGGCGGGAGATATCCTCTGCGTTTTTGCCACCGGCGCTTATAATTTTTCTATGGCCTCCAATTACAACCGCGTCCCCCGTCCGCCTATTTTACTGATCTGTGACGGCGTCGTGCGGGAGGTGGTGCGCAGGGAGACCTATGAGGATTTGATTCACAACGACCTTTGATCCGACACAGAAGAGGGGGGACGGAATGCTGTTTCATTATTCTATCCAGGAAATCGCGCTTCTGGTCCCGTGCGTTCTGCTTGCGCTGATGCTGCATGAACTGGCGCACGGATGGGCGGCTTATCTGCTGGGCGATGAAACCGCAAAAGAGGCGGGACGCCTTTCCTTTAATCCGCTGCGGCATTTGGATCCCATCGGGACGCTTTGTATGTTGCTGGCCGGTGTCGGCTGGGCAAAACCCGTGCCCGTCAATCCCAATCGCTTTCATATCCGAAACCGGAAGTTTGGCGTCGCGCTCACCGGCGCGGCGGGCCCGCTTTGCAACTTTATTTTGGCGTTTGTCTCCCTTTTGGCATATGGCGTATGGATGATTCGCAGCGGGGGTGAAATGCCGCAAAGCGCCGTAACGGCGCTTACTATGTTTGCCGGGCTCAACATCGGTTTGGGCGCGTTCAACCTGATTCCTGTCCCGCCGCTGGACGGCTCCCGGATCCTGCTTCCGTTTTTGCCGGACAAGGCGGCCTTATTTCTGCACCGCTATGAACGGTATATCGGTATGGTCTTTTTCCTTCTGCTTATTACCGATTTGCTGGATGGACCCATCGGCGCCGTTCGCGGCGCCATTGCCGACCGGATCGTCGCTCTGGCATTTGGCCTTGCGCGCCTGCTGGGAGGTGCGGCATGAAAGAAGTGACCTATCATCTCCAGGTCTTTGACGGCCCGCTGGATCTTTTACTCCATTTGCTTTCCAAGAATAAGGTGGAGATCAAGGATATCCCCATTTCTGAAATTTTGGAGCAATACTTGGAATACATCCGGCGGATGCAGGAGTTTGATTTGGAGGTGGCGTCAGAGTTTATCACCATGGCGGCGCAGCTTATGTATATCAAGTCCAAAATGCTGCTTCCCGTGTATGACGACGATCCGCAGGAGGATCCCCGCGCCGGACTGGTGGAAGCGCTGCTGGAATATCAGCGCATCAAGGAAGCGGGAAGCGCCCTGAGCCTGCGGGCGCAGATTGGCCGGGATATTTTTGTGAAAGGGCAGGAGCCGCTGGAAAAAGACCGAGCTGCCATTCGATATCACTATACATACGAAGCCCTGACACAGGCGTTGGAGGATATTTTTCAACGGGCACAGCGCAAACTTCCGCCGCCGGTAACGGTTTTTCAGGGAATCGTCGGCCGCGAGCCGATCTCGGTAGAGAGCAAAATCGGAGATTTGGTGCGGCATTTTGTACATACAAAACGGTTAAACTTTGAAAAACTGGTGCTTTCGGCTCAAAGCCGCTCGGAGATTGTGGCGATCTTTCTGGCGGTGCTGGAGCTTTCACGCACTCGTAAAATTATGATCGAAGAAACAGAAGAAGATGGTTATACGCTGCGGCTTGCTACCAGAGAAGAGCAGCGGGCAGATGCGCTGTATCGCGCCGAGGACGAAGAACATGACAGAATTGACTGAACTGGAATGCACGCTGGAAGCGGTATTGTTTGCGGCGGGCGATTCTGTGAGCGAGGGAAAGTTATGCGCCGTTTTACAGATTGACAAGGGCACCTTGGAGGCTGCGGCGCAGGAATTGGCGGATTATTATGATTTTAATCGCCGGGGAATTCGGCTCCTTCATCTGGATGACCGCTATCAGTTAGCCTCCCGGGGCGATTATGCCTCGGCGGTTCGCGGCGTTTTGGAGACCCGCAAGCCGCAAAACCTCACGCCCTCCGCCTTGGAGGTTCTGGCCATCGTCGCCTATAAGCAGCCTGTGACAAAAACATACATTGAGCAGGTGCGCGGCGTGGACAGTACCTATACCGTCAACAGCCTTGCGGAAAAAGGTCTGATTGAGGACTGCGGACGCTTGGACGTGCCGGGCCGTCCGATCCTTTATCGCACAACAGAGAGTTTTTTGCGCTCCTTTGGCTTAAGTTCGGTGAGCCAGCTTCCTTCGCTGGACAGTTTTGGCGACGAAGACAATCAGCAATTGATGATTAGCGAACTGGAGGAGGCCGTGCCGCCGCAGGAGGAAGAGACGGAGCAAGCAGATGTTTTGAAAGAAAGCGAGGACTGAATTGCTGAAAATTATCGGCTTTGTGTTTTTGGGTCTGTTGCTGTTGCTTCTGCTTCTCCTGCTGCTGCCCATTCGTGTTCGCGTCCGGTATGACGGAACGTTTCGATTGTGGGCAGGGCTGGGTGCCGTTGATTTTTTGATCCTTCCGCTGAAAAAGAAATCAAAAAAGCCCAAACTGCAAACGGAAAAGACGAAAAAAAAGAAACGCCTCAAAACAAACAAATCGAAAAAACAGACGCAAAAGTTCACGCTCGATGAAATATTCTCTTATGCGCGGCTGATTTTAGACGCTTTGGGAAAACTGAAACGACGTCTGGTGATTCGCCATCTGGAGCTTGCGCTTAACGTGGGCGGAAGGGATGCCGGAACAGCCGCGCTGACCTATGGGCGTATTGCCGCAGGAATTTCGGCGCTTTATCCCATCTTGCAGCGCAATTTGCGGATCCGGAAAACAGATATTCGCGTTGACGCCGCGTTGGAGCAAACCGAGATCAACGCCGTGGCAGATATTGCGGTAGCGGCCTGTCCGCTGCGGCTGCTGGTTGCGGCGATGGTGATCCTAATGGAATTTCTGAAAGTCAAACGAAAGAAGAAAACAACAGGTTTTGTGAATGACACTGAGAAAGGTGGTACTTCCAATGAGCAGCATCAATGACGCCATGAACTCCACCATGGAAAAATTGCGCGAACTGGTGGACGTAAACGCCGTGGTGGGCCAGCCCATCCATACGCCCGACGGCACCGTTTTGATCCCCGTTTCCAAGGTAATCTTTGGCTTTGCTTCCGGCGGAACTGACGGCACCAATATCCGCTACGGCGCCGGGAGCGGCGCGGGCGTTACCATCGTTCCACTGGCCTTTGTGGTAATCAGCAACGGAAATATTCGGATGCTCTATATTGAGCCGCCGGCAAATTCCACGCTGGACAAGGCGGTGGACATGATCCCCGGCATCGTGGATCGCTTTACAAAAGGTTCTGCCAAAGAAGATCCGATTTATTGACCGCCGCATAAAAACGGCTTCCTGCCCGTATGCTTTACGGGCAGGTGATCGTTTTGAAAAAAAGCATTCTGATCGGACTGATTCTTTTATTTGTGCTCCCGTCTTGGGC
>JAFZPW010000011.1 GCA_017552495.1 Clostridia bacterium
AACGGGGCATCCCATGTTCACATCGATGAAATCCGGGGCGCACAATGCCGCAACGCGCGCAGCCGCCTCAGCCATCACCTCTGGCTCGTGGCCGAAAAGCTGTACACCGGCCGGACGGTTTTCTTCCGGACGCAGAAGCAACTCGGCAGTCTTGCGATCATCATAAACCAGCGCTTTGGCGCTCACCATCTCGGTATAGGTCACGGCAGCGCCGTAATCGGCGCAGATTAGGCGAAAAGCCGCGTCGGTGATTCCTGCCATTGGCGCCAGAAAAAAACGATTTTTGGGCTCAAATCCGCAAAATACGCTCATTGATCCGACTCCCACGTTGTCACAAAATCCCCCAGCACCTTTACCGCCAAATCGTTGAGATAGTCCAGTGTCATAGGCTTGTCGTAATTTTTGATCCCATGCTCTGCCGCAAGCGCTTCGGTATAATTCTGCAAGGGATAGATGCAGTAACCGCCTTTGCTCCGATAATGGGTTACCGTTGGGATGATCCCGGCGGAATCGGTAGTAAGCAACTGGTGCGTTTCGGGATCAAAAGTCAGGCGCACATCCAGAATCCCGCCCAGCATGGTGGGCAATTTATGCTGACCGGAAACAAAGTTGCCCAGCGAATACGCGCACAGGGTACGGTTCCCTGCTTCACTGTCATACCATTCCACAGGCTCCAGCACATGGGGATGGGTACCGATAATCAAATCAGCGCCGTGATCGCACAGCATCTGGGCCAGATCCATCTGATAACTGGACGCCGTAAGCTGGTATTCGTTGCCCCAATGCATGGAAACGATCAGATAATCGCACAGCGGACAGATTGCTTCCATATCCTCTGCAATCTTCACCTCGTCAATGAGGGCGATCTGATACGACTTGTCCTTTGGCAGAGAATAGCCGTTGAGTCCGTAAGTATAGGACAAGAAGCCAAATCGGATTCCTTGCTTTTCCAGAACACAAAACGCCGACGCTTCTTCTTCGCTGCGAAACGCGCCAAGCACGGCCTCAAAATCCCGTTGATGGACGTTTTCCAAACAGGTTTCCAGCCCTGCTACACCCTTGTCCAGCGAATGATTGGTCGCCAGATTGACCACATTAAAGCCGGCTTGAAGCAGCGCGTCGGCCGCCTCGGCGGGGGCTGCCAGATTGGGATACGCGCTGACCTCGCCGGTGAGCATGACCTCCTGATTGACAAAGGCAATGTCGCTTCCCGCTATTATGGGAGCGATTTGCTCATAAAGATGAAAAAAGTTATAGGAGCCGTCGTCCTGCATGCTGTCGATGGAAAGCGTATTGTGCAGGAGATTGTCTCCCACCGCCGTGATCCGGATATGGATCGGTTCCGGCGCGGGCGGTTCCGAAGCGGGATCCTGTTTCGGAATGGGATCCTGCGCCGGAACACTTTCTTCCGGCGTCTGTTCGGTTCTCTCGGGCGCGACGATCTGGGGTGTAACGGGATCAGATGTCGCGCAGGCCGTCGTCAGCAGCAAAAGCGCCAGCATGGCGCAGAAAAGTCGTATAAACCGGTTCATTTGATCTCCTCCTAATAATGTATCATACCAAAATCCAGCCGTTCTGACAATGCTTTTTTCTGTTTCCTTCCAAAAAAAGAAAAAACGGCATGAAATCCGTTCATGCCGTTCAAAAAACCGCGATTATCGTCTGCGAAACAAGCCAAAGCCTTTCCCGGCCTTTTTCTGCGGCGCGCCGGGAACCTCCTGAATATCCGTCTGCTGTTCTGGCACAGCCGATTCAAACAGCAGCGTTTCTTGCAACTGCACGGCCTCGGTCACGGTTTCCGGCGATACCGTTTCCTTCTTTTTGGAAAACTCCAGATTTCCGCCATCTTCCGCGGAGAAAAGATGGATCGCGTTGCCGTGGAATTGCAGCATGACCTGCTCCCCTTCTCCGGCGATTTTCACGAAATGACCGGCATCATCCATGCCGGAAACCACAACCACCACGTCCTGCCCCAAGGCCTGCAAATGCAGATGAATGGAACTTCCCATCATTTCGGTCACACCTCTGACGGCGGGAATTCCTTCCCGTTCCAGTGTGATGTGCTCCGGACGGACGCCAACGATCACAGACTGTGGCTGAACGTCGCCGGCAAAGAGCCGCTCCTGCTTTTCTTCGGAGACTTCCACCCGATAACCGTTCAGCGTAACAAAAAACCGCCCGTTTTCCTTGTGCAACTCGCCTTGGAAAAAGTTCATCTGGGGCGTGCCGATAAAACCGCCGACAAATTGATTAGCCGGGTGAGCAAACACCTCCTGCGGCGTGCCCACCTGCTGAATAAAGCCGTCTTTCATAATCACGATCCGGTCGCCCAGCGTCATGGCCTCGGTCTGATCGTGGGTTACATATACAAAGGTGGTGTCCAACTTGCGACGCAGGGTCAAAATCTCGGCGCGCATCTGATTGCGGAGCTTGGCGTCCAGGTTGGAAAGCGGCTCATCCATCAAAAATACCTGCGGCTCCCGCACGATGGCGCGGCCAATGGCCACACGCTGCCGCTGGCCGCCGGACAGCGCCTTCGGCTTGCGCTTCAACAATTCGGTGATGGCAAGGCTTTGCGCCGCTTCCTTGACCTTTTGGTCGATGACGGATTTCGGATATTTCCGCAGCCGGAGGCCATAAGCGATATTGTCATACACCGTCATATGGGGATAAAGGGCGTAATTCTGAAACACCATGGCAATGTCCCGGTCCTTCGGCGTAATGTCGTTCACCAGCCGGTCACCGATATAAATGTTTCCCGCCGTAGGCGATTCCAAACCGGCAATCATGCGCAACGTCGTGGATTTTCCGCAGCCGGAAGGTCCGACAAATACGACGAATTCCTTATCATAAATCTTCAGATTGAAATCATCGACCGCAACGACGTTTTTATCAAACACCTTTCTGACATTTTCAAATCGCACTTCGGCCATGGTCAATCCTTCTTTCCGGCAGCGCGCTGCCATTTCTTTTCGCGTTTGGATTCAATTTTGTTTTCAATGGTGGATTTCATTTTGATCCGCGTAGCGCGAAGAGCCTGTACCAGCGCCTTTACCGCCGCAACGGTCACGCTGGCAACTGGACAAACGGCAAACAAAACGCTCAGGACCAACAGCAGCGCGGAATAGTCTTCGGTAAGCCGAACGGCGTTCTCCCAATAAGGATACACGATCCCGCTGACGCCCATGCTGCGCTTGCCGAAATCCCTGACCACCTGAATCCGATTCGCCATGGAATAACGCCGGCTGTTTTCCACAACGACGCCCTTCCCCACCGGGAAGTTATCGGTTACCATGTTTTTCCCAAAGCTGGTAATGGGATCCGGCAGTACGATTTCATAACAGGTGATCCCGGCGTCTTCCTTTTGCTCCTTAAGCGCGGAAAAGGCCATAAACATTCCTTCGCCGTCGGTATACGCCTCCCGGCTGTACCGATCGTTTTCCCGGGCAACCACGCCGGCAATATAGAAGCCCTTTTCCCCAATGGTGACCATCATCCCTGTCACATCGGTGCCGCCGAACAGCTTCCACGCCAGCGATTCGTCCAAAATTACCCGATCCTTCATCAAATCGCTATCGGAAAGATAACTCCCCGACCGAAGACGCAGCGGATGAAAGCGGAAAAAATCTCCTCCGATCCCCGTCGCCTTAACCTGTGCGCTCCCCCGCTCGCCTTTGACGGTCAGGGTGTCTGCGCCGCAATAGGCGTCGGTAAACAGACTGCCATTCTCCGGCGCCTCCATGGAAGCCTCACGCAGTTTGTTCAAAAGCGTATAGCGAAAGGTGAATACCGCGTCTTCCGCAACCGGCTCGTCATGGGGAAGATAGCAGGCGATCTGCGCAAAGCGCTCGCCGCTTTCTCCCGCCCATGTTTTGGCGGCATTGAGCGTGGACAGCGCCGACGTAACGCTGCGGCTGATCGAAATACAAATCACGGCCAAAACAGCCAACAGCAGATTCAGCCCCCAGAAGAGCCATGTTTTCCAAGATACGCGCTTTATTATACTCATGGATTTTCAACCAGATTGACCTGCATCCCAGCCTCTACGGGTTTGCTGGAATTGGTGATGACAAAATCCCCGTAACTCAGACCGCTGACGGCGCTCTGGGTATCGTCCTGCGCCAGAATAGTAACGTCGACCCGCGTGGCGGTATAACGGTTGCCCAGCGGTGTGCTTTTCGCAGTAATCACCAGCACAAAATTGCCGTTGGTATCCGAGCGGATGGCGCTGGTGGGAACAATGCTGTCGTAATTGGCGCTCTTCTGGCCGATGGACAGCGTAAGATTCTGACCGCTGGACACGTCGCCGCTGAGGTTGAACACCAGAATTTTGCTCTTTCCCTGACTCTGCGGGTCATTGACGATCGAAGTCAGAGTCGCTTTGATTTCGGGGCCCCAGTAGTAATTGACCACATCGGCGCTGTCGCCTACGCGCACCTTTTGCGCCTGCTCGTTGGTC
>JAFZPW010000123.1 GCA_017552495.1 Clostridia bacterium
AAGGGCCTGATCGAACTGGTTCCCGCCGGACAGAAGGTCTTTATCAACTGCCGCAACACCGAAAAGGGTGTCGAAGTGCGCAACAAGTGCCAGGTGGGCTGCATCGCTTGCACCCTCTGCGCCAAGAAGTGCCCCTCTGAGGCCATCACCATCGAAAACAATCTGGCCAAGATTGATTACACCAAGTGTACCAACTGCGGCACCTGCGCCACAGTCTGTCCCCGCAAGCTGATCGTCGATCTGGCTGCCAGACCTGTGGCAGAAGCTCCCGCCGAAGCCCCCGCGAGCGCACAGTAATCGTCCCCGAAACGGACAAAGGAGAACGGTCATGTCAGGTTATTACAACAGTTACAAAGGATCTCGCCGTCGAAAGCGGAACCGGATCAGGATTATCCTCCTGATCCTGCTGCTGCTTGTTTTGCTTGTCACGGCCGCTCTCTTTTTCCTTCAGGATCGGGCGATCTTCACCTCCGAGGGTTTCCGCTTTCCTTTTCGCCGCGACCCGGCGCAGGAACAAGCGGAAGATCCAGACGATCTTTCAGATTTTCAACTGGAGATTGAGGACGGCGATCCTGCTGCCCCTGTTCCCGGCAGCGATTCTTCTGCCGACGATCCCGCGACGCCTGTTCCCGTCCACGAACCGCCTCTGGCGGCATGGCAGGTGGCCGGAGAGGCCCTTTTAGACAATCCCGGGGAGGCTGTGTCTGCCATGCAGTCCGCGGGGCGGACACAACTTGCAATTGTGGTCAAGACTGCCGATCATCAGATTTTGGTAGCCGACGCGGGCGCGTCGCAGGGCGGCGTTTCGCCCCGTGCGGCGGACTTTGCCGCACGCATCGAATCGCTGGAGCAAGCGCCCGTGGCCATTCTTCCCGCCCTGCGGGACGATCTGCGTCCCCGGAGCATCCACCGCGCCTCCGCCTTGAAAACGACCAGCGGCGCCGTCTGGCTGGACCGGACCTATACCGCCTGGTATGACCCCACCGGAAAGGATACGGCGGCCGACCTGCTGGCGCAGATCAACGCCTGTCAAGCCGCCGGCTTCCGTCAGGTAATCCTCACCGATTTCTGCTTCCCCACAGTGGGCAAGACCGAATTGATTAATTTCAATCATATTTCTTCCCGCACCGCCGCGCTGACGGCGCTGGCGAAGCAGCTTTCCGAAGGAACCGATTGCTCCCTTGGGCTGCTGCTCACCAAAGCGGCCGCACAGGATCTTCTGGACAGCGCCGCCGGGCAGGACGTGATGGAACTGGCGCAATATTTTGACGTACTCTATCTTGACACCGACGATCCGGCCTGCGACCCCGCTGTTTTGGAAAGCGCGCTGGAGGACACCGGCTGCCGGGTTGGCATTTATGCCGGCGCGGCTTCGCAGCTTCCGGAGAGCGGTGCGCTGGACAGCATTCTGCACGGCAACTGAATCAAAAAAACAGCCTCACGGTGCTCGCCGTGAGGCTGTTTTTTTATTTTTCTTTCAATCATGAAATCCGCCGCCGCTGTTTTCGTATTTCCGGGCGGCGATTGCCAAAAAGACCAGAATGGCGACGTACGCTGCAAATTCGACAACGACCAGGACAAAACCCAGCGGCCCGCCCAGCACGCCGGACAGCAGTCCTGCCACGATATACGCCACAAAAGCTTTCCACAACTTTTCGGCACCCAAGTCGGTACGGGCCGAAAACTGCAGGTCCCGCACGCCCAGCGCGATCATATAGAGCACCACAAAGTTCCCGATGTTGGAGGCAATTTGCAGCACCCTTGTGATAATTTCAGGAAGTTGCAGCGGCAATAGGTTCAAAAGTGCGGTGGCGGCAGTATAGGCGCAAAGGATTTGGGCAATTTTTCCCGCCCATTCCCACGATTGGCTCTGCGGAAGGGATGACGCGCCCTGCCAGATCAGATAATAGCCCGATGCGGTCACAAGACCAATCAACAGGGAAACCACCTTCTCGCTGCCCAGTCCGCGCAGCAAAAACACACTCAAAAATCCGACCGCGATGGCAATCAAACTGGCAAAGGTCAGGAGCAACCCCCAAAAAACTTTTTTCATATGACCCTCCTAAGATAAAAAAGATCCCGCAGGAGCCTGCGGGATCCGAAAAAATCATCAGCGATACATTTTTTTCTTGGCACGAGCAGCCTCGCTCTTTTTGCGGCGCTTGACGCTGGGGCTCTCATAGCATTCCCTTCTCCGGAGTTCAGAAAGTACACCGGACTTGGCGCAGGAACGCTTAAAGCGGCGCAGCGCGTTGTCCAAAGACTCATCCGGCTTCACGCGGATCTCAGACATTTTCTTCCCTCCCTCCATGAAAACAAGGCGATGCGATGCATCACAGACATATTATACGCATCCCGGTGGCTTTTGTCAAGCGTTTACAAGGGCTTGACTACAAAATTCACGATTTTCTTTTTGATGACGATGGCCTTGACCACCTGCATATTCTGCATGGCCGCCTGGATCTTGCCGTCTGCCAGCGCCGTGCCGCGGATCTCCTCCTCCTCGGCCTCGGCGGGCACGGTGATAACGCTGCGCACCTTGCCGTTGATCTGCACGGCGATGCTGATCTCATCGTCCCGGCACTTTTCCTCGGAATAGGAGGGCCATGGCTCAAATGCGATGGTGTCTGCGTGGCCAAGAAGCTGCCAGATCTCCTCGCCCACATGGGGCGTGATGCAGGACATCATCTTGATGAAACCCTCGGCATATTCCCGCGGGCAGGAGCCATTTTTATAGACCTCGTTTACAAAGACCATCATCTGCGCGATAGCGGTATTGAAGCCAAGCGCCTCAAAGTCGCCGGTGATCTTCTTAACGGTCTGGTGATAGACCTTGGTCAGCCTGCCGTCGTTTTCGTCGGTGATATTGGCCGGCTCGGTAAAGAAATTCCACACCCGGTTGATGAATTTCTTTGCGCCGGCCACAGCGGCGGCGCTCCAGGGCTTAGATGCCTCCAACGGGCCCATGAACATCTCATACAGCCGCAGCGTGTCCGCGCCGTATTCCCGCACGATGTCGCTGGGATTGACCACAAACTCGGGAAAACGCTTGCCCATCTTGATGCCGTTTTCGCCCAGAATCATACCCTGATGCACCAGTTTCCGGAAGGGCTCCTTCACCGGAGAGATCCCCTCGTCATAGAGGAAGCGGTTCCAGATGCGGGAATAGATCAGATGGCCCACAGCGTGCTCGGGGCCGCCGATATACAGATCCACGGGCAGCCAATGCTTCAGCAGCGCGGGGTCGCACAGCGCCTTGTCGTTTTTGGGGTCGATGTAGCGCATATAATACCAGGACGATCCGGCGGAGCCGGGCATGGTAGAGGTTTCCCGCACGCCCTTGACGCCGTTTTTGTCGTATTGCTTCCACTCTACGGCGTTTTCCAGCGGCGCTTTGCCGTTTTTGCCCTTGTAATCCTCCAGTTCGGGCAGGACGAGGGGCAACTCGTCGTCGGGCAGGAACCAGGTCCCGCCGTCCTCGGTATAGACGCAGGGCACCGGCTCGCCCCAGTAACGCTGCCGTGCAAAGATCCATTCGCGGAAGTGATAGTTGACCTTGCGCCGGGCCACGCCCAGCTTTTCCAGTTTGCAGGTGATGGCCTCCTTGGCTTCCTCCACCGTCAGGCCGGTGAATTCCTCGGAATTCATCAGTTTGCAGCCCTTGTCCAGATAATCTTCCTTTTCAAAAGCGCGTTCCGAAACGTCGCGGCCGTCGATGACCTGGATCATGGGAATGTTGTGGACCTGGGCATATTCAAAGTCGCGCTGATCGTGGCTGGGAACGGCCATCACCGCGCCGGTGCCGTAATTGGCCAGCACAAAGTCGCCGATAAACACCGGAACCTGCTTACCGTTCACCGGATTGACGGCGTATATGCCCTTCAGCGGGCAGCCGGATTTGGTCTTGTTCAGTTCGGTGCGATCCATGTCGCTCTTTTTCAGGGTCGCGTCGATATAGGCCTGTACCTCGTCCTTGTTTTCCACCCGGTCCATCAGCGACCGGACGATCTTCCCGTCGGGGGCCAGCACCATAAAGGTGATGCCGTAAATGGTCTCGATACAGGTGGTATAAATGGAGAACTGACCGCCGCCCACCAGCTCAAAATCCACCTCTACGCCGGTGGATTTGCCGATCCAGTTGCGCTGGATCTCTTTGGTGGATTCGGGCCAGTCGATCTCATTGAGACCCTCCAGCAGTTTTTCGGCAAAGGCGGGCTGGTCGATGACCCACTGCATCATCATGCGCTTTTCCACCGGGAAGCCGCCCCGCTCGGACTTGCCGTCAATGACCTCGTCGTTGGACAGCACCGTACCCAGCGCCTCGCACCAGGTCACCGGCATCTCGATGCGCTTTGCGTAACCCGCCTCATACAGTTTTTTGAAGATCCACTGCGTCCATTTGTAAAAAGAGGGATCGGAGGTGGCGATCATTTTAGACCAGTCATAATCGAAGCCCAGTTCGCGGAGCTGTCCGGAAAAGGTCTCGATGTTTTTCTGGGTAAACCCGTTGGGATGATTGCCCGTGCTGACGGCATATTGCTCGGCGGGCAGACCGAAGGAATCGTATCCCATGGGATGGAGCACATTATAGCCCTGCATCCGCTTCATGCGGGACACGATGTCGGTGGCGGTATAGCCTTCGGGATGACCCGCGTGCAGGCCCACGCCAGAAGGATAAGGAAACATATCCAGCACATAGTATTTCGGCTTGGAAAAATCCCACACGTCGGTGCGGAAGGTCTGGTGCTCCTCCCAGTATTTCTGCCATTTTTTCTCAATCTGCGCGTAATCGTATTTCATAAAATCAGTCTTCTTTCATCAGATTGGAGATGTCCACGCGGGTGCCGTCGCCCCACAGGCGTTCCAGGGCGTAAAGCTCCCGGGCTTCCTGCTGGAAGATGTTCACCACCACGCTGGTATAATCCACCAGCACCCAGCTCGAGGTAACGCCCTCCCGATGGTGCGGCAGGATCTCCATCCGCTTTTTGAGCTGCTCCTCGATTTCGTCGCCCAGCGAGCGGATGTGGGTGGTGGAGGTACCGGTCATGATAACAAAATAATCGGTGAGCGTGGTCTGTCCGTCCACCTT
Source organism: Clostridia bacterium (assembly GCA_017552495.1). Taxonomy (GTDB): domain Bacteria; phylum Bacillota; class Clostridia; order Oscillospirales; family Butyricicoccaceae; genus UBA4644. The sequence goes on from JAFZPW010000123.1 coordinate 5,090, forward strand.
CATGACCACGATGTCCCGCGCTTTTTTGGAATCGGCGATGCGGACAATTTCTTCCATCAATTCTTTCGGCGTCAGTTCTGCCATATTGTTTTCCTTCCTTTCCAATCGTTCCAGTTGTTCTTCCGTAACAGGATGGGGGATTCTCCCCTGCTGTCTTACAAACGCAATCGTCCGGCGCAGACCGGCGAGAAAAGCCGCATCCAAATCGGTGCGCGCCAGAGCGCGCAGCACCTTCGCGCCCTTGTAAACCCGGGTCTCCTCGCACAGATCGGCCACATAAAGAATCTTCTGCGCCGTCGTCAATTCCCCGGGCCCGCCCATGGTATGGGTGCGGATGGCATCGCACACCGCCTCTGGCATACGAAACTCCCGCCTCGCCGCTTCGGCGCCGGTATCGGCATGGATGAGGGCGCCGAAGCTGTCCTTGTCATAATCAAAGATTATATCCCACTTTTTCGTCAGGGTCAACTGTTCTTTTTCATTCAGAGACTTGGTGCAGTCGTGCAGGATTGCCGCCGCCCGGACGGTGTATTCATCGGCGCCGTAACGTCGCGCCAGTTCCGCTGCCAATCTTTCACAACCCAGCGTATGGCGAAAGCGCTTTTCGCTGACGCGGGATTTCACTGCTTCCCGCAACGTTTCCAGCGCGGGAAGATACAGGCTGTTTTCCCGGATATAGTCCGCCACGGCGGGATGCACCATGGTCAGCGCCAAATCCTCTCGCACCTGGGTCGAACTTGCCGGCAGCGCCTCATTTTCCACCACGTCGATGCGCGCGCCCATTGTCTCCCGCAACAAGGCGGCCTTTTCCGAAATGCGCGTCCGGTCGTTTTCGTCCCGGGCCGCCACCGCCAGCCGCACATACCGCAAAATGCGCTCCGGCTCGCGCCAACGGTCAAAGGACAGCAGCATATCGGTTCCCATCACCAGCCAAAGCGTATCGCCCGGATAGCGCGCCGCCAGTGCCTCCACCGTGTCGGCGGTATAGCTGAGACCTTCGCGCCGCAGCTCCAGATCCGAAGCCTCGCACCGAGGGATCTGGGCCGCCGCAATGCGGCACATTTCCAGGCGCTGTTCCGGCGTGGCGGAGCCTGGAGGCAAATCTTTGTGAGGCGGGACGCGGGTCGGCATCAAAATCAGCCGATCCAGCGAAAGGGCCTTGACGCATGCCTCCGCCGCCGCCATATGTCCCAGATGCGGCGGGTTGAATGTGCCGCCGAATACTGCGATCCTCATTTTTTCTTTTTGCTGGGCAGCAGATATTGGGGCTCATCCGGCGACGGCCGGTAAAGCACCAGCCTGCTGCCGATGCATTGCACCGGCTCTGCGCCCAAAGCGGCGCAAAGCTGCTCGCTGGCCTCTCGCGCCGTCAGAAGCGAAGTCTCCAACACCCGCAGTTTAATCATTTCGTTTGCGTTCAGCGCCTCGTCGGCCTGTCGGCATACCGCTTCGGTGATGCCGTCTTTGCCGATCTGCTGGGTGGTGGGCAGGGTATTGGCGATTCCCCGCAAAAAGGCTCTGTCCTTACTTGTCAACATAGCGTTCTCCTTTATTCTATCGCATCACAGGCCGCGGGCTTCCAGTTCCGCCTTCATTTTGGCCAGCGCCCGGGCACGGTGAGAAATCTCGTTTTTCCGCTCTTGCGGGATCTGGGCAAAGGTTGCGTTTTCCTTAGGATCAAAAAATACCGGGTCATAACCGAAGCCGCCTCCGCCCCGCATTTCCCGCAGAATTTGCCCGAAGCATTCGCCTCGGACGGTAAACTCCGTCCCGTCGGGGAACACACAGGCGACGGCGGAAACGAATCGTCCGCCCCGCTGCCCGTCGGGGACGTTTTCCAGTTTTTTCAGCAAAAAATGCACCCGATCCTCGTCGCTTCCTTCACAATAGCGGGCCGAAAAGACGCCGGGTCCGCCGTTCAGCGCATCCACGGCGATACCGCTGTCGTCTGCCATGGCGGGCAGGCCGGAGGCCGCGCAGGCGGCCCGGGCCTTGATGAGAGCGTTTTCCTCAAAGGTCGTCCCGGTCTCCTCGGGATCGGTGTGGACGCCGGCTTCCTGCCTAGAGAGGAAGCGCCGCCGGTCATTCTCTAAAATAGCGCGAATTTCTTTCAATTTATGCGGATTATTGGTTGCGATCACATACGTTGTCTGCATAATGCCGCTCCTTTTATCGAAACAAATGTCCCACGGCGGCCTTTTGCGCCGCCGTCAGCCGGTCAATGCCCTTTTCGGCCAGAAGATACATTTCATCCAGCTCCTTTTTACTGAATGGCCGCTCCTCGCCAGTGCCCTGCAGTTCAATGATATTGTGCTCGTCGTCCATGATGAAATTGAAATCCACCTGTCCGCCGCTGTCCTCCGCATAATCCAGATCGCACACAGGCAGATCGTTCACAATGCCAACGCTGACGGCCGCCACATAACGATAAAGGGGAAGCGCTACAAAAGCCCCCTGCTTCCGCAGTTTGTCCAGCGCCAGAACCAGCGCGCAAAAAGCGCCGGTGATCGAAGCGCAGCGCGTGCCGCCGTCGGCCTGAATCACATCGCAGTCGATGGTGATCGTTCGTTCGCCCAGTCCCTCCAAATCAGTGACCGAGCGCAGCGCCCGGCCGATGAGCCGCTGGATCTCGGCGGCCCGCCCGTTGAGTTTGAGCTTGCTGATGTCCCGGGGCGAGCGGGTCTGGGTTGCCCGGGGAAGCATGCTGTATTCCGCCGTGACCCATCCTCTGCCCTGTCCTTTCAGAAAGGCGGGGACGCCTTCCTCCACCGTGGCGTTGCAGATCACTCTGGTGTTTCCGCAGGTGATGAGCACGCTGCCCTCGGGATACTTGACAAAATCGGTTTCAATGGAAACGGGACGGATCTCGTCCGTCGCACGTCCGTCGTGTCTGGCCATTTACGCTTCCTCCTCTTCTCCGGACTCTTCGCCGCCGATATCGTCGAAAAAGGCCCGGGTAAACTCGCAGGCGTCAAATTCCAGCAGATCGTCGATCTGTTCGCCCACGCCGATAAACTTTACAGGGATAGACATGGCCGAACTGATGTGAATGGCGATACCGCCCTTTGCGGTTCCGTCCAGTTTGGTGAGGATCAGGCCAGTGAGTTTGGTGACGCTGTTGAAGCCTTCGGCCTGACTGATGGCGTTCTGTCCCGTGGTGGCGTCCAGCACCAGAAGGGTTTCCACACTGGCATCGGGCAACTCCCGGGCGATGACCCGGTGCATCTTTTCCAGTTCCTTCATCAGATTCTCTTTGTTATGCAGACGGCCTGCCGTGTCGCAGATCACCACGTCCACGTTCCGGGCCTTGGCTGCCGTCAACGCGTCAAAAATCACGGCGCTTGGATCGGCTCCCTCGGCGTGGCGGACAATATCCACGCCCGCCCGCTTGGCCCAGATGGCGAGTTGATCGGCGGCGGCGGCGCGGAAGGTGTCGCCGGCGGCAAAGAGCACCTTTTTCCCTTCGGCGGCCAGTTTCGCGCCCAGTTTGCCGATGGAGGTGGTCTTGCCCACGCCGTTGACGCCCACCACAAGGATCACCGAGGGCTTGGTCGCCAGTTTCAGACCGTCGTTGGGCGCCATCTTGTCCGCCAAGATGCGAGCCAGACAATCAATGACTGCTTCCTTTGTCTGAAGATTCTTGCGTTTGGATTGCTTCCGCAGCTCATCGATGGCCTCCGAGGCGGTATAGGCGCCGATGTCCGCCAGGATGAGGGCGTCCTCCAGCTCGGCCAGCAGATCCTCGTCCACCTCGCGGAAGGCGGCAAACACGGCGTTGAACGCTTCGCCGGTGCTCTGCTTGGTCTTTTGCAGCCCGGCCTTGATCTTATCGAAAAATGAC
>JAFZPW010000124.1 GCA_017552495.1 Clostridia bacterium
ACGAGGACGCCGACGGCGCCCATTGCTTCACCTTTCCGGTAGAGGCGCTGGACACAGGCGTGCCCTGCGCCGCCTTCAGCAAAAACAAGGAAAAGTGGTATCCCCGCACGCTGGCCTTTTGTCTGAATTCACTGCCGCTTGAGGCATTTGCCGACGGCTGGCTCAAAACCGCGGAAAGCCTTGGGCTGGCCGACGGGGATTATACCGCCGCCGTGACGCTGACGGGGGGCTCGGGCCGGGCCTCGGTGGAATCGCCCGCTCTTTTGACGGTGACGAACGGCCGGATTACGGCTCGCGTTTGCTGGAACAGCCCCAATTACGACTTTATGACGGTGGAGGGCGAAAAATATCTCCCTGTGAACACAGAGGGCGATTCCGTATTCGAGATTCCTGTAAAAGCTTTGGATTTTCGTCTTCCCGTCACTGCGGACACCACCGCCATGAGCACCCCTTATGAGATCGAATATACCCTGTGCTTCGATTTCGCTTCGTTGCAGGCCCGATAACCTTTTACAAATTGGAAACAAGTTTTTTCCTGTGGGGCATGGATTTTTCCGAGGCAATATGCTATAATGATACTATCCTCAGAGGGTCCATTCATACAATTATAAAGGAGGAGTTATTATGGCATTTCTGGATAAGCTGACGGCCGCCGCCAAAAGCGCAGGCGATAAGGCCAACGCCGCCATCGAGATCGGCAAGCTCAGCATGAAGATCAAGAGCGAGAGCGCCAACATCGAGCAATTCAAGGCCCAGATCGGCGATTTGCTGTGGGCGCAGTATAAAGAGGGGAATGTCACCGATCCCCAGATCATCGCCCTTTGCGAGAGCATCGCCGCCGCCAACACCAACATCGACGAGCTGCAGGCCAAGATCGACCAGCTTAAGACTGAGCCCGAGGCCGAGGCCGCGCCCGTGGAGCGGCATTGTCCCCAGTGCGGCGCCCCCGTGGCGCAGGATGCCCGCTTCTGCAACAGTTGCGGCGTCCGTCTGGATTGATCGCAGGAACCGACGCATCAAAAGCCTTCCCCGTTGGGGGAAGGCTTTTTGCGATTGCCGAAAGACCCGCTGCGCGGGGCTTTTTTACGCTTGCGGCATACCCGGAACACGTTTGGGAATTGCAATCCGGCGGCTTTTGCGCTATATTGAATAGAAAGAGAAGCGAAAAGTTGACGCGGAGATCAGAGCGTGCGGCAGCCCGGCCATGGAGGCGTATCGGGCCGAAAGCGAGGAGGATCTGCGTTATTGGCGGCTTGAAACCGATTGTCGGTCTATCCGGGAAAAATCCGCTTTCGCGGGAAATCCGGCGTTACAGCAGCGATTATGCGGAGAACGGGCATTGGTCATCTTTCGAGCGGCAGCATGAACCACAATGCCATTGAGGACGCCCGGCTTTATGTGCGTTCTTCGCCGTTTGAAGGCCGGGCTCGGTCATCCGGATGATCGATTGACGAAAAATACGGAAAAGGGACATGGGAGGTCAGAATGGGAACCGAACTGGAGTATGCGGCGGCGTTTCGTGCGGCGATACACAAAGAGGCGCTGGAAAAAGCAAAAAGGGCGGATCCCACGGTGGAAACTGTGATCGACCGCCATCCGGCGGAGGATTATATCGGAAAATATTGGGACTATCCGGGAAAATGGTACACCACAACGGCCATTCCGGAGGGATACAGAAGCAGGGAAGCGCTGATCGACGCCATCGTTCGTGATACGCTTGCCCATCACCGCGCCGTGGTGTTTCAGGACGAGCGCTATACCCTGAGCAGGGAAGACGGGACAACCCGGCTCATCGCCGCGGGGAAGCGCTATGCGCTTACCTGTCATCCCTATGAGCCGTGTCTGTATATCACGGAAGAAAGCGGCGCCGTGACGGCGGTGCACAACGCGTTTGATCCGCTGGTGGTGCTGGCGGCGTTCCGCAAGGGTCGCACGGTCACCTCCATCACCGGCATGAAATACGACGCCAGGGATTTTTGCAAAATGGTGGAATATGCCGCCGGGATGGGAAATATCGGCATAGATGCGGCGGAAAAGGCGTTTGGAAACCGGAGAAAAAAGAAAGAATCAACGGAAAACGCCGTTCTCGCTCTTTCCGCAGACGGCGGAATCGTGGGGGATGACCCGTTTTACGCACTTATCGAACAGTATCCCGATTGTGTGATCGACTATTGCATCGTGGCGGGTGATCGGGACGATTGCGGTCCTGAGGCACACCGGCGGGCGCTGGCCCGGGCGTGCCGGGCGCTTTTTGCAGACGACGGAGATGGCGGAGGCTGGCGCTATGACATCCGCAAAGCGCGGGGAAAACGCATCGGAACGCAGACGCTTTTTACGGCGGTCTATCCCAAAGACCGGCTCAATTACCGAAAGGCCTTTTTGCATCCGCCGCACGACAACAGCTACACCGGCAAGGATTTTGCCAAGGTCAATGCCGCCCTCTTCCCAAAGGGAACCGATGGACTGGAAGCGTATGACTGGACGACCGACTGGTCGGACTATTTTGACGACGGGCACGAATGGTGGGGCGCGCTGTGCCTGACCGTTTACGACAAAAGTCTTGACCGCTTCGCGGTCATTCTGGCGTCGGCAACCGATTGAGCGGAGAAGGCGGCGTTTGCCGCAGGGAGCGATTCAGCAGCCGATAGGATCATTTTGAGATGGCGTTCCGAAAAAGAAAGCCCTCTTGCGGAGGGGGGGCTGAGGCCGGAAGGCTGATTCGGGAAATGCTGCAATCGCACATGATATCTGTCTGAGAAAGCGCAGGGCCGGCCTGCGCTTTTTCCGTTTTGACAGTTGGATTTTGCGGCCTGCCCGGGATGTCCGGCGTTTTGCACAGACGACGGAAAGGGCGGAGACCGGCGCTGATACGGGCGGTTTTCCGGTTTTATCGAACAAGGATCGTCCCTTGCAAATGCTCCATCATCCCTGCGCCACGGGGAATGGGGAATGGAACGATCTTTTCTTTTTCATCAGCTTGTCGAAAGCGCCCAGCTCTGCGATAACGCCGTTTTTCAACGCAAAGAGCCCGGTGCGGCGGCGCGGTGGGTTTTCACCAGACGCAAAATCCCCCGGCGAGCCGGGGGATTTGAAACAAGCCTGTGCAGGGGACCGCCGGAGAAGGGCGGTTACAGGACTTCGTTTTTATTGGGAAGGATAACGGCGCAGATCAGATAGGGGATCAGACCGAAGCCGGCGGCAAAGGCCAGCACAGCCCAAATCACCCGCACCAGCGAAACGTCGAGGCCGAAATAGTCGGCAAGACCGGCGCACACACCGCAGATTTTACCGTTCTGGGGATCTTTATAAACTTTTTTCATGGAAATTTCCTCCTTCTATTGTTCGGTTTGGTTAAAATGCGCGGGACGGTTATCTGCGGTAGATTCGCAGATCGCCGGACACCGACTGCATGCTGTAAGTCCGCTGGCCGCCGCTCAGATAGACGGCAGTGCCGCTTTTGGCGTTGAGGGAGGTCTTCAGGTCGAAATCCGAGCGGATATCGCCGGAGATCCGGTTGTAGCGCAGGGCGAAGCCATCGTTGTCGGGGATCCAGAGTTTGGTGTCGCCGGAGACGGCGGTCACGACCAACGCGTCGGGGACGTTGTCCAGCCGCAGGGCCATGTCGCCGCTGGTGGAAGACAACGAGATCTGTCCGGCGGAGCCGTTGAAGTCAAAGTCGCCGGAAACGGTCACCAGACGCAGTTCCTGAACATGGCCGCTGAGTTCCACGTCGCCGGAAACCGTTTCAATCTGTGCCGAGCCGCAGGCTATCAGAGGCAGTTCAATGTCGCCGCTGGTGCTGTGAACACGCAGCGCGGCGATCTCCATTTCCTTGTCCAGATCCACGTCGCCGCTGGTGGTGGTGACGGAAAGACTGTTCCAGGCGCGCTTGGGCAGAT
>JAFZPW010000125.1 GCA_017552495.1 Clostridia bacterium
CTTTCCGTCTTTGAGGATCCTGCGAACAGCGAATTTTTCTATCGACAGAAAAACGATCGTTGGGAGATTGAAATTTACTGAAAATCAAAAGCTGACAAGGTATTTTCCTTGTCAGCTTTTGATTTAACTCTTTTATTTAGAACAAATCAAACCGTCCGTTGCGCCGGGCGCTGCGCTCCGCAAAACCGAAAACCGCCCGCGCCAACAACGCATAGCTCGCGCCGGTGGCCAGTTCTGCCAGCAGCAGCGTCCAGAATTGCTCCTGTCCGGGGCCGAACAGGGTATTCATGGCGGCGATGGCCTTGGTCAGCGGCATGAATTGTGCGATTACGCGCCCCACAAGTGGAAGCTGCGTCAATGGAAATTCCGCGCCTGTAAAAATCATCATCAGATAACTGACCACATTCAGCACCAAGTGCATACTGTCGCTCATCAAGCCGAACACGGATAAAAACAGCCCGAAGCAGGTGGCCGATGCCATCGCACAGAGGATCGTCAGCGCGGCGAGCCCGAGGTTGACGCCGGAAAAGTCCACGCCAAACACCCATGCACCCACGACGAAGCCGCATACCGAGGCACAAACGGCAAACAGCGCGGGAAATATCCCGCTGGCAAGAATCAGTGGCAATTTTGCGCAAGGCGAAGCGATAATCGAGCGCAGGCGCCCATGATACCGCTCTCCCACAAAAATGTTGCCAAGTTCAAAGATGCAGGCATTGGTGCAGAGCAAAAAGGCGTTTCCAATAACCCAGCTTGTCAGATTCGTGGTACGGAAGCTGTGAGACGCGATCAGACAGTAAAAAATCAACGTTGTAAGGGGATAGCCGATCTGCATCAGCACAAATTCTTCCGCCTCAAATGCTGCGCGGCGGCCTTTGTGGTAAAGATAAGACTGGTCAAAAAAACGTCGGATCATTATGCCACCTCCAAAGTCGCTGCGATACGCACGCGGCGGTCGATCTTACGGTAAAGCAGCGCGGATAAAACGGCATACAAGACTGTGATCCCCAGCAAGATGCTCAGTTTTTGCCAAAACACCATGGGATCCTCCACGCCCCAGACAGCCATCCGCAGCAGCTCCACGGCATAGGTGGGCGAAAGCATCCGGCTGAGGACTTGCACGGTCCCCGGCAGCACCGACACGGGGAACACAAAACCACACAACAGGATAATGGGAATCTCGATGCAGTTCATGTAAAGTTCCGTCTTGCGGGAAAGTGTCAGCAGACACGCGATCACCGACGAAATCACCACAAAGGCTAAAATTGCCGCCATCAGCGCCAGCAGAAAATACAACGGGCTGTTCAGTGTCAGCGGAATCTGGTACAGTACGACCGCTGTCACCAGCGAAATCCCCAGCGTCAGCAGCGACATCAGCGTGTTGCCGATGATCTTGCCCAGAATAATGGCGGGAAAACTGGCAGGCGCGGCGAAAATCAGCGCCAGCGTGCCGCTGTAGCGCTCGCGGTTGATGTCGCCGGCGGAAGAAAAGCAAATACAACTCCAAAGACCCATCAATCCGGCGCCCAGTACCACATAGGCCATAAAGTTTTCTTCGCCGGAACTGCGGTACATTTCATAGAGCAGAATGGTGTTTAAAATCGGGTTGGCAATGAGACAGAAGCGGAACATAGGTCGGGCAAAGGATTGCTTCATCTGCACCCGCATCGTACTGAGCAGAACGGCGAGGCTCATACATTTCCCCCCTCGATCAGCTTCACATAGGCGTCCTCCAACGTTTCCGCATCTCCCTTGATCCCAGATGGCGTTCCATGGGCACCGACCCTCCCCTGGTTGATGATAACCAGGCGATCGCACAGTTCCTCCACCTCCGCCAGATTATGGGTGGTGAGCAAAACGGTTTTCCCCTGCTCCTTTAATCGACGGATAATATCCCGCAGCATCCGTGCACCAACGGGGTCGAGACCCACGGTTGGCTCGTCCATAAACAGGATCTCCGGATCGTTGATGAGGCCCCGCGCGATCTGCAGACGCTGGATCATGCCCTTGGAATAGGTCTCCGCCAGGTCGTCCGCCCGCTGAGCGAGATCTACCAACTCCAGTATCTTCTGGATATGGGCATCCTGCGCCCTGCGGGGAATCCGATAGAGATTCGAGAAATACCGAAGATTGTCCCGGGCAGAAAGCCTGCGATATACGCCCAACTCGCCGCCGAAAATAAAATTGATCCGTGTGCGAATGCGCTCTTCTTCGCCAAAGGTGTTGCAGCCAAGCACTTTGCAGGTTCCCTCGGTTGGCGCAAGCAGCGTGGTGAGCATTTTGATTGTCGTGGTTTTCCCCGCGCCGTTCTGCCCGAGCAGACCAAAGATCTCACCGCGCTCCACGTCAAAGGAAATGCCGTCCACCGCCTTGACCACGCGCTTCTCTCGCTTCCAGACACCGCGGCGGGTCACATATTCCCGCCTGAGGTTTTTGACTTCGATCACCGTTTCCATGATATTCCCTCCTGTGTTCTATAATGATCGAATTAGATTATAATAGAATAATATGAAAAAGTCAAGAAAAAAAGCAGCCCGTTTTTGGGCTGCTTACCGCTGAATTCGTTGCTGGAAATCGTTTTATTTCTATGGGAGATCATTTTCGACCGGCGTGCCGGAAACATCCAGGTCGAAATCTTTTGAAACTGTTTTCAGCAGTTCTCGAAGGACATTTTTTGAAATCCCATAGTATTTCGCAGTTTTGACCGCCTCTTCGGTGATGAGACCGCGCTCCTTCAGTTCCGTCATGTGGTGTGAAACAGTGGACGGCGCCAACTTGAGCGCCCGCACGATCTCCTGACCGTTTACAGAACCGCGCTTTGCCAGCAGCAACAGGATTTGATAACGCGTTTCATCCGAAAGAGCCTTGAGCGCAGCGATGGTATCCTCTCTGCTTGTTTCCGGTCGGCGAATGCTGTAAAACAAAATCTGCCGGTTGTGGGGCGTTCCGTTGTCATAAAAAAGCCGCAGCGCTTTAAAAGGAAACAACAGCGACGGCAGGAAAAAGAATTGCTCATAAGGCCCGCGATTGCGGAAAGTCTTCCCCATCAGTTTTTGCGAGCATTCCAACGCGCCGGCCGATTTCAGGCCATCAACTACCTGCGTGCGGAATGCGTCGATCTCATCTTCGTGCGCCTGCAGCGCCTCGTGCAGAGCGGGCGTGTCCAACTCCGCCGCCAGTGTAAAATATTCCTCAACATACCGCTTGCTTTGCCGCACAAAGGAAGAAAAGCCGAGAAAACTGGGACATTTTTCGGCTAAATGCGCGTATAACGCATCCAGCGCGGCATCGTCTGTTAAAGCGTGAAGGATATCTTCACGGGTCGTTCCGTCGCCGAA
>JAFZPW010000126.1 GCA_017552495.1 Clostridia bacterium
GAAGCTTCCCCGCATTCTGCTGGCCGGGACGGGCAGCGGATGCGGCAAAACAACCGTCGTCTGCGCCGTTTTGCAGGCGCTTCACGACCGGGGGTTGAAAACCGGCGCTTTCAAATGCGGGCCGGACTATATCGACCCCATGTTCCACAGCCGGATCATCGGCGCGAAAAGCGCCAATCTGGATCTGTTTTTTCTGGAAAACAACACCGCACGCTATCTGCTGGCAAAAAACGGAGCCGGATGCGACGTAAGCGTTATCGAGGGCGTTATGGGCTATTACGACGGGCTTGGGCTCACAAGCACCCGGGCCAGCTCCTTTGCGGTGGCGCAGACCACGGGAACGCCCGCCGTTCTGGTGGTCAACGCAAAAGGAGCCTCGCTTTCGATTTTGGCGGTGATCGAGGGATTTTTACGATTCCGGGACGAAAACGGCATTCGGGGCGTCATCCTCAATTCCTGCGCCGCTTCCACTTATCAAACGCTGGCGCCCGAGATCCTGCGGCATTTTGACGGAAGGATCCGGCCGCTGGGTTTTTTGCCGCGCATGCCAGACTGTGCGCTGGAAAGCCGGCATCTGGGGCTGGTGACGGCGGACGAGGTGGCGGATCTGAAGGAAAAAATGGCTCGCCTGGCTCGCCAGGCGGAAGAGAGTCTTGACCTCGACGGCCTGCTGGCGCTGGCGCGGGAAGCCCCCGCGCTGAGCTATCTTCCGGTGGAGTTGCCGCGCTTTTCCCAGCCGGTGCGCATTGCCGTGGCCCGGGACAAGGCGTTTTGCTTTTATTATGAAGACAGCCTGGAGGCGCTTGCGGAGATGGGCGCCCAACTGGTGCCCTTCAGCCCGCTGATCGACGCGGCTCTGCCGGAAAATATTCAGGGTCTTTATCTGGGCGGCGGTTATCCCGAACTGTATGCAGAGGCCCTCGGCGCAAACCGGTCGATGCTGAATTCCGTCCGCGGGGCGGTGAAAGACCGGCTGCCTTGCATCGCGGAATGCGGCGGCTTTATGTATCTGACGCAGGCCATCGGAGCCCATCCCATGGCGGGCGTTTTGCCGGGAAAATGCTTTGACAGCGGCAAGCTGACCCGCTTTGGCTATGTGACGCTGACGGCCAAGCGGGACAATCTGCTCTGCGCCGCCGGAGAACAGATCCGCGGTCACGAGTTCCATCATTGGGACGCGGAAGAAACCGGCGCGGATTTTATTGCGGAAAAACCGTCGGGGAAACGATGGGACTGTGTTTTTGCCACCGACAGGCTGTACGCCGGATATCCTCATTTTCATTTTTACGCCAACCCCGATTTTGCCGTCCGGTTTTACCGGGCCTGCTTAAAGGAGAAATCGTTATGATCGAGATCGTCAAGCCCATGGACATCGAAAAACGCAGCTTTGAGATCATCACTCAACTTTTAGGCGAGCATCAGCCGTCGCCCGAGGTGGCGGACGTAGTCAAACGGGTCATCCATACCACGGCGGATTTTGACTATGCCGACAATCTGGTGTTTTCCAAAGACGCGGTACAGAACGGGATCGACGCCCTGCGCGCCGGGTGCGTTGTCGTCACCGACACCACCATGGCCATGGCGGGCATCAACAAGACTGCTCTTCATAAACTGGAGGGCGAGGTGCGCTGCTTTATCGCCGATCCCGATGTGGCGCGGGAAGCAAAGGAGCGGGGGATCACCCGCTCCGCCGTGTCCATGGAGCGGGCGGCAGAACTGGACAAGCCCTGCATCTTTGCCGTCGGCAATGCGCCCACGGCGCTTTTGACCATCAAGGATCTGATGGATGGGGGCAAGCTGTCTCCCGCGCTGATCATCGGCGTGCCCGTAGGCTTTGTCAATGTGGTGGAGAGCAAGGAGCGGATCATCGCCTCCGATGCGCCGTATATCGTGGCGCGGGGCAGAAAGGGCGGAAGCAACGTGGCGGCGGCCATCGTCAACGCGCTGCTCTACCGGATTACGCGATGAGCATGGAGGAATACGTCACCAAAGACGGCAAACGCCTGCGTTTGGGCTATACCACCGGCTCCTGCGCCGCCGCCGCGGCAAAGGCTGCCGCGTGGATGCTTCTCACCGGCGTGCGGCGGGAAACGATCTCACTGGTCACGCCAAAGGGCATCCCGCTTTCCCTGGCGGTGCGGGATATTGACATGGAAGAGGAGCGGGTCTCTTGCGCCATCGAAAAGGACAGCGGCGACGACCCCGACGTGACGGGTGGTGCGCTGATCTATGCCTGTGTTTCCCGCAGCGCGGGAAACGCAATCGTCATCGATGGAGGCAAAGGCGTGGGACGGGTCACCAAGCGCGGACTGGATCAGCCCGTGGGCGCGGCGGCCATCAATTCCGTTCCACGCCGGATGATCCGGGAAAATCTGGAGGAGATCCGACGCCTTGCCGATTATTCGGGCGGGCTTTCGGTAATGATATCGGTTCCTCGGGGCGAGGAACTGGCAAAAAAGACCTTCAATCCCCGCCTGGGGATCGTAGGCGGCATCTCGATTCTTGGCACCACGGGGATCGTGGAGCCCATGAGCGAGCAGGCGTTGGTGGATACCATCCGGGTAGAACTCAACCAGCGGAGGGCGTGCGGCGCGGAATATGTGCTGCTGACGCCCGGGAACTATGGCGCGGAGTTTATCAAGGACTCGCTGGGCATCGACCCGGCACGGGCTGTTCAGGTCTCCAATTTTATCGGCGACGGACTGGATCTGTGCAGAGAGGTGGGGTTTCGCGGCGCGCTGCTCATCGGCCATGTGGGAAAACTGGTGAAGCTGGGCGGCGGCATGATGAACACCCATTCCAAATACGGCGATTGCCGTATGGAGATTCTGGGTGCGCAGGCGGGCGCCGCGGGCCTTTCGCCCGGGTGCGTGGAGCAGGTGCTGGAATGCGTCACCTGCGACGACGCCGTCCGCGTGATGCGGGAGGAGAGCGAGGCGCTTTACCGCCGGACACTGGATCGCTTGACGGAACGGATCGCCTTTCACCTGGCCCATCGGGGCGGGGAAATGGAAACCGGCGCGATTTATTTTTCCAAGGAATACGGCATTTTGGGCGAAACGGAAAACACCCGGGAACTTTTGACTAAAATTTTGGAGGGATAAGCATGGTACATTTTGTTGGCGCGGGCAGCGGGGCGCCCGATCTGATAACGGTTCGCGGGGCGCGGCTTTTGCAGGAGGCCGATGTGATTATTTACGCGGGCTCGCTGGTCAATCCGGCGGTTTTGCAGTATGCAAGGAAGGATTGCGCTCTTTACAACAGCGCGGAAATGACGCTGGAGCAGGTGATGGCGGTAATCAAAGCGGCCGAAGCGGCGGGAAAGATCACCGTTCGCCTACACACCGGCGATTCCAGTATTTACGGCGCGGTGCGGGAGCAGTTTGACCGGCTGGAGGCCATGGGGGTGGAATACGATGTTTGTCCTGGCGTCAGCGCCTTTTGCGGCGCTGCGGCGGCGCTGCGGACGGAATATACCCTGCCCGAGGTGAGCCA
>JAFZPW010000127.1 GCA_017552495.1 Clostridia bacterium
AAGGCTGCATTGATGTCGGCGGCGCGGACGGCGTCGCTTCCCGAAAGATAGCCGTGCCTGGCCGTGGCGCTGGGATAAAGCACCGGCTCCAGATCCAGGGCGCGGACGTTGGCCGCCAGCGCTTCGGGCGTCAGACTGGTGGGGCTGGAGCCGCAGAGCACGGCCAGCCGGTCGCCGGGTTTCAACGGTTTGGGTCGGATCATAGCGTCCTCCTTATCAAAAATGGGGAGCCGCAGGGCTCCCCAATCGGGTTGTATGGATTTTATTTGCTCTCGATGGCCTTCTTGAACTCTTCGATCAGCAGCGGCGTCACCTTGAACAGGTCGCCCACGATGCCGTAATCGGCGATCTCAAAAATGGGGGCGTTCTCGTTCTTGTTGACGGCGATGATGCACTCGGAGTCGGACATGCCGGCCTTGTGCTGAATGGCGCCGGAAATGCCCAGGGCGATGTAAATGCGGGGACGAACGGTCTTGCCGGTCTGGCCGACCTGATGATCGGCGGTAATCCAGCCGGCGTCCACACAGGCGCGGGAGGAACCCACGACGCCGTGCAGAACATCGGCCAGTTCTTCGGCCAGCTTGATGCCGCCCTGAATGTCCTTGGAAATGCCGCGGCCCACGGAAACGATGACCTCGGCGCCGGTCAGGTCAACCAGCTTGCGGGCTTCCTTGACGGTCTCCAACACTTGGGTACGGATGTCGGAAGCGGCCAGCTTGACCTCGGGCTTGGAGATAACGGCACTGTCGGCGCGCTTCTGATCGAAGGGAGCCTTCTTCATAACGCCGGGACGGACGGTGGCCATGCAGGGACGGAAGCGGGGGCAGATGATGGAGGCCATCAGGTGGCCGCCGAAGGCGGGACGGGTCATCTTCAGGTCGCGGGACACATCGTGGGGCTTGCCCAGCACGATGGCGCTGCCCATACCGGCGATTTTCTCTTCGGGCAGGGTAGAAGCCTCCCGCAAAAAGTCTTTATAAATGCCCATATCCACATCCAGATGGGTGCAGTCGGCGCACAGACCGGTGTGCAGGCGGGCGGCGCAGCGGGGCGCCAGATCGCGGCCGATGTTGGTGGCGCCAACCAGCAGAGCCTCGGGCTTGCGCTCGACGACCATGTCGCAGATGACCTTGGCATAAGCATCGGTGGTGTAATCCTTCAGCAGAGGATGCTCGCAGACGATGATCTCGTCGGCGCCGTAACCGGCCAACTCGCGCGCCAGCCCCTCGACCTTGTCGCCCAGCAGCAGGCCGCACAGACGGACGCCCAGTTCGTCGGCCAGCTTGCGGCCTTCAGAGATCAGTTCGAAGTCGGTGGGCATCAAAACGCCCTGGCGCTGCTCGCAGAAGACCCATACGTCTTTGAAGTCTTCCAAAACGGTATTCTTAAACTCAGACATTCCTATAATCTCCTTTCAATCAGATGATGTGCTTGCCGGCGAGGATGCCCGCCAGCTTTTCGCACGTGGCTCTGTCAGCGCCTTCCAGCATCATGCCGGCGCCCTTCTGGGGAGGCGTAAAGGAGGTCAGGATGTTGGTGGGAGAGCCGGCCAGACCGATGGTGTCGGCCTCAATCAGGGGATCGTCCTTCAGACGGGGATAGTCAAAGACCTGCATAGGCTTGCTGTAAGCCTCCACGACGCCGCCCACGCTCATGTAACGGGGCTCGTTGAGTTCCTTGATGCAGGTGAGCAGGCAGGGAGTCTGGACCTTAACGGTCATATAGCCGTCTTCCAGCATGCGCTTGACAACGATCTCGTTGCCTTCCTTCTTGATGTCGGCAACATAAGAGACCTGGGGAATATCCAGCTTCTCGGCGATCTGGGGACCAACCTGGGCGGTGTCGCCGTCGATGGCCTGACGGCCGCAGAAAACGATATCGTCCTTCTCAAGGCCGATGGCGTTGATGCCGGCGGCAATGATCTGCGAGGTGGCAAAGGTATCGGAACCGCCGAACTCGCGGCCGGAAATCAGAACGGCGTCGTCGCAGCCCATGGCAATCAGTTCGCGGAGCATACCCTCGGCGGGAGGCGGACCCATGGTGACGGCGGTGACGCGGCAGCCGGTCTCGTCCTTCAGTTTCAGAGCGGCTTCGATGGCGTTTTTATCGTCGGGATTGGTGATGGTCTGCATGGATGCACGATTCAGGGTGCCGTCGGGATTGACAGCCACCTTACCGGAGGTATCCGGAACCTGCTTGACACAAACAATGATTTTCATAGCTTACTTACCTCCTGCTTATTTCACGCCGAGATTGCTGGCAATCACCATTCTCTGAACTTCAGAGGTGCCCTCGTAGATCTCGGTGATCTTCGCGTCGCGCATCATGCGCTCCACGGGATATTCACGGGTGTAGCCATAGCCGCCAAAGAGCTGGACGGCGCGGCGGGTAACGTCGGAAGCGGCCTCAGCGGCAAAGAGCTTGGCCATGGCGGCATCCATGCTGTAAGAGACCTTGCTGTTCTTGGCGTGCTCGGCCTTCTTCATGGCGGCGGCATAGACCAGATACTGGGCGGCCTGCATCCGGGTGTGCATATCGGCCAGTTGGAACTGGGTGTTCTGGAACTGGCTGATGCGCTTGCCGAACTGAACGCGCTCCTTGGTGTATTTGATGGCCTCTTCCACAGCGCCTTCGCCCAGACCCAGCGCCTGAGAAGCGATGCCGATACGGCCGCCGTCCAGGGTCTTCATGGCGATCTTGAAGCCGTCGCCGATCTTGCCCAGCAGATTCTCCTTGGGCACGATGCAATCCTCAAAGATCAGGTCGCAGGTAGAGGAGCCGCGGATACCCATCTTCTTCTCGTGCTTGCCCTGAGAGAAGCCGGGGAAGCTCTTCTCCACGATAAAGGCGGAGATCTCTTTCATGGGACGGCCGCGCTTGTCGGTGGTCATGCCGGTGACGGCGATGACCACAAACACATCGGCCACGTTGCCGTTGGTGATGAAGCACTTGGAGCCGTTCAGGACGTAATGATCGCCCTCCAGCACGGCGGTGGTCTGCTGGCCCTGCGCGTCGGTGCCGGCGCCGGGCTCGGTCAGGCCGAAGGCGCCGATCCATTCGCCGGAGCACAGTTTGGGCAGATATTTCATCTTCTGCTCCTCGGTGCCGTTTTCAAAAATGGGCGCAGCGCACAGAGAAGTATGGGCGGAAACGATGACCGCGGTGGTGCCGCAGACCTTCGCCAGTTCCTCCACGCACATGGCATAAGCCAGCGGGTCGGCGCCCGCGCCGCCATACTGCTTGGGGAAGTAAATGCCCATCATGCCCAGCTTGGCCATCTTCTTCACGGTCTCCATGGGGAAGCGCTCTTCCTCATCGATCTCCTGGGCCAAAGGCTTGACTTCGGTCTCCGCAAACTCCCGGTACATTTTGCGGAGCATCTCATGCTCTTTGCTCAAAACAAAATCCATAAATTACCCTCCTTGCGTTTTCACGCAATATTTAATTGCTTTATTTCGTATAATCGTAGAAGCCCTTTCCGGTCTTCCGGCCCAGCAGGCCGCCGCGCACCATCTTGCGGAGCAGCAGCGCGGGACGGTATTTGTCGTCGCCGGTTTCACGGTGCAGCGTCTCCATGATGGCCAGGCAGACGTCCAGACCGATAAAATCGCCCAGCGCCAACGGGCCCATGGGATGGTTGGCGCCAAGCTGCATGGCCTTGTCGATGTCCTCCACAGAGGCGACGCCGGTCTCTACCAGACCGATGGCTTCGTTAATCATGGGGATGAGGATCTTATTGACCACAAAGCCCGGGGCCTCAGCCACCTCCACAGGATCCTTGCCGATCTCGCGGGAGAGATTGTAAATGAAATCAAAGGTCTCCTGCGTGGTGTTTGCGCCGCGGATGACCTCCACCAGTTTCATACTGGGAACGGGATTGAAGAAGTGCATCCCGATGACGGGGTGCTTCAGTCCGTTGCCCATCTCGGTCACGGAAAGCGAAGAGGTATTGGATGCGAAGATGGTTCCGGGCTTGCACAGGGCGTCCAGCTCGCAGAGCAGCGCGCGTTTGGTGGCCATATCCTCCTTGACGCACTCGATCACCAGATCGGCGTCGGCTGCGGCGGACGTTTCCTCCACCAGCACGCGGCTCAGCAGATCTTCCTTGGCTTCGGCGGTCATCTTGCCCTTCTGGACACGCTTTTCCAGCGAGGCCGCCAGTTTATCCTTATGCTTCTGGGCGGAAGCGACGCTGCTTGCATACATCAGCGCAATGTGGCCGTTTGCGGCGAAAACCTGCGCGATGCCGCTTCCCATGGTTCCTGCTCCAAAAATTGCTACCTTCATGTTTCAGATCCTCCTTATGTTATGAAAAGCGATCATTCTTCGTTCAGCGATTGACGAACGGATCAGCCTTGCGTTTTTCCAGAAACGCAGCCATGGCATTTTTCTGGTCGACGGTCTCGAAGCAGGAGCCAAACAGCTCTTCCTCGATGACAATGGCTCTGTCCATATCCACCTGCAAGCCCTCGTTCACCGCTTTTTTGACGGCGCGGACGGCGATGGGCGCATTGGCCGCGATGCGGCTCGCCAGCTTCATAGCCTCGTCCATCAGCGTCTCCACGGGATAAACGCCCTGCACCAGTCCGATGGCCAGCGCCTCGGGCGCTTTGACCTTCCGGGCGGTATAGAGCAGTTCCTTGGCGCGGCCTACGCCGATCAGCCGGGCCATGCGCTGGGTGCCGCCGAAGCCGGGTGTAATGCCCAACCCCACCTCAGGCTGTCCAAAAACCGCCGTTTCGGATGCAAGACGGATGTCGCAGCTCATAGCCAGCTCGCAGCCGCCGCCCAGCGCAAAGCCGCACACGGCGGCGATGGTGGGAATGGGCAGCGTTTCCAATTTGCGGAACACATCGTTGCCCAGTTTGCCGAAGGTTTGCCCCTCGGCCTTGCTCAGGCTGCTCATCTGCCCGATATCCGCGCCGGCGACAAAGGCTTTTTCTCCTTCGCCGCGCACGATCAGGCAGCGCACCACGCCGGGATCGACCTGATCCAGCGCTTCGCTCAATTCCCGAATGACCTGGTCGTTCAGCGCATTGAGCGCAGCGGGGCGCGCCACGGTAAGGATCCCCACGTTTTCTTTCACAGAGAATTGCACAAATTCCATTTTCAGCCCTCCTGTCCTGTGCGGTCGACCGGGTGTGAGTAAACTCACCCCCGATCCCGTACAGTTTCATTATAACGGCCTACGGTAAGTTTGTCAAAGATAAAACGAGGTTTTCCGTCCATTTTGCGGAAAATCAGAAAAGAACGCCGCTTGATTCAAAAGCCGCTTTCTGAAAGGATCGAAATCAGACGCGCTCCACAACCAGCGCTTCGCCCATACCGCCGCCGATGCACAGAGAAGCGACGCCGTACTTGCTGCCGCGCTTCTGCATCTCGTAGCAGAGGGTGACCAGGATGCGGGCGCCGGAAGCGCCGATGGGATGACCCAGCGCGATGGCGCCGCCGTTGACGTTGACGTTATCGGGCGTGAGGCCCAGTTCCTTATTGACGGCGGCGGCCTGCGCGGCAAAGGCCTCGTTCAGCTCGAACAGGTCAATGTCCTTAGTCTCAAGACCGGCCTTCTTCAGGGCCTGGCGGACAGAGGGGATGGGGCCGGTGCCCATATAGGCGGGATCGACGCCCACAGAGCCGGTGGAAACGATCTTGGCCATGGGCTTGAGGCCGTGGGCCTTGACGAACTCGCCGGAGGCAACCACGATGGCGGCGGCGCCGTCGTTGATGCCGGAGGCGTTGCCGGCGGTGACCGTGCCGCCGTCGCGCTTGAAGGCGGGCTTCAGCTTGGCCAGCGTTTCAACGGTGGTGCCGGCGCGGGGATGCTCGTCCTTGTTGAAGACGATGGGATCGCCCTTACGCTGGGGAATGACCACGTCCACGATCTCGTCGTCGAAACGGCCGCCGTCGCGGGCTGCCACGGCGCGCTGCTGGCTGCGGGCGGCCAGCTCATCCTGCATCTCGCGGGTGATGCCGTATTTCTCGGCCACGTTTTCAGCGGTGATACCCATGTGATAGTTGTTGAACGCATCCCACAGACCGTCGTTGACCATCACGTCGGTCATGGTGGTGTTGTTCATGCGGGCGCCCCAGCGGGCGGCGTTCATGGCATAGGGCGCCAGGCTCATGTTCTCCATGCCGCCGGCCACAACACACTCGGCCTCGCCGGCCAGGATGGTGCGGAAGGCGATGGAAACAGAATGCAGACCGGAGCCGCACACCTTGTTCAGCGTGGTGCAGGGCGTTTCGATGGGAAGTCCGGCCTTCAAAGAGGCCTGACGGGCAGGATTCTGGCCCAAGCCGGCCTGCAGCACGTTGCCGAAAAAGACCTCATTGACATCGGCGGGATCCACGTTGCCGCGCTTGAGAGCCTCTTTGATGACGATGGAGCCCAGCTCAACGGCGGGAATGCTCTTGAGCGCGCCGCCAAAACTGCCGACAGCGGTGCGGGCCATGCTTACCAGATAAACTTCTTTCATGGGGATACACTCCTTTTTATAAAAATATTATTTCTTCGTTTTGGCATTCAGGGTTTTGTCCACTGAGCCATCTTTTATTATAGCGAATCTTCCCCGTTGTGGCAACACATAAATCGCTGTAATTTGTACTTTTTTTCCGCAAAAACCCGTGATTTTCACGATTTTTGTTAATATAGCGTCAATTTTATGGCGTTTTTTGACAATCAATCGTTTTGCGCCAAAAAAACGGTCTGTGCTCATTTCCGGCACAGACCGCTGCGATTTCCGTTGTTTGTTATTTGTGATATTTTCCGCCGGCGAGGATGGACAAGGCCCGATAGACCTGCTCCAACACCATCACCCGCGCCAAATGATGGGGAAAAGTCATGGGCGACATGGACAGCCGCAGCGCACTCTCCCGCTTGATGGCTTCGTCCAGCCCACGGGACGAGCCGATGAGGATGCACACTCTGGAAATGCCGCCGGTCTGGAGCTGCCCCAGTTTTTCAGCCAGCGCCTCGCTGGACATCTCCTTCCCCTCGATGCACATGGCGATGACAAAACTCCCGGGCAAAAGCGCGGCGCGGATCTTCTCGGCCTCTTTTTCCAGCGCGCCGGGGCGGTCGGGCTCTTCGTCAAGCTGAAGGATCTCCATGCGGCAAAAGGCGCTCAGGCGTTTTTCGTATTCCCGGCAGGCCTCCTGATAAAACCGTTCCTTCAGCTTTCCCACACAGATTAAACGAATCTGCAGCATGCGCTCCCCTCCCTCTGTCTGTCAAAAAAACACGGGATCGCACATCCCGTCCCGCGGCGCCAGCCGGATGTCCGCCCGCAGTTCCGCCCGCTCCAGCGCGGCCGTCGCCGCCTCCAGCGCCAGCGCGGGGCGATTGTTTTCAGCGCTGAGATGGGCCAGCACCAGTGTTTCCGTCCCGTCCCGGCAAAGCGCCGCCGCCACCCGTCCGGCAAAGGCGTTGGAAAGATGTCCCCGATCCGAAAGGATCCGCAGTTTGAGCGGATAGGGATAGGGGCCGTTTTTCAACAGCGTTTCATCGTGATTGAACTCCAGCACCACGGCGCGGCTGCCCCGGATCGCGGAAAACATTTCTCCCGTCACCGTGCCGGTATCGGTACAAAACGCCACGCTTTCCCGACCCGCGCCAACCACATAGCCGCAGCTTCCCATCGCGTCGTGCAGGGTGGCAAAGGTGCGGACAAGGCAGTCGCCCAGATTCAGTGTCTCCCCCGGCGCAAACAGGATCCGCGGCGGGTCGGGGGGCAGCTTGGCGGCGACGGCGGCATATGTATCACAAGAACACACCAGCACAGCGCGGCTGTGCTTCATCAAAACCGGCAGAGCCGAAACATGGTCGCTATGGCTGTGGGTGATGAGGACGTAGTCCAACTCCTCCACTCCCGTCCCCAGCCACCGAAGCTGGGACGAGAGATACCGGACGTTTTTGCCGGCGTCGATCAGGACGCGCCGGCGTCCATCAAAATAAAAGGCGCTGTTTCCGGCGCTTCCGCTGGCCAGCGTACAAAAATATGTCATCCCGCTCTCCAAAAAGCAAAGCACACTCCGGCGCGCTTTGCGCACCGTAATGTGCTTGCCGTATCTTTTTCAGTTTGCCTTGGGAACCGGCTCGGCGGCAGTCTCTTCGCTGACACGGCTGATGTCCGCCCCCAACTTGCGAAGCTTTTCCACAAGATCCTCATACCCCCGCTCGATATAGCCGATCTCCTCGATCTCGGTGGTGCCCTCGGCGGCAAGTCCGGCAATCACCAGCGCAGCGCCCGCCCGCAGGTCGCTGGCCCGCACCGGCGCCCCGGTGAGCCCTTCCACGCCCTCGATCACGGCCACCTTGCCGTCCACCTGAATCTTCGCGCCCATCCGGCGCAGCTCGTCGGAATAGCGGAATCGGCTCTCCCAAACACCCTCGGTAATCACCGACGTGCCTTCCGCCAGGCAAAGGACAGCGGCAAGCTGAGGCTGCATATCGGTGGGGAAGCCGGGATATGGCAGCGTCTTGACCTGCAGTTTGCGCAAAGGACCGCTGCGGGTGACGCGGATGCTGTCGTCCTCCTCCTGAATCACAGCGCCCATCTCCTCCATCTTGGCGGTGATGCAGTCCATGTGCTTGGGAATGACGTTGCGCACCAGCACGCTGCCGCCGGTGGCGGCCACCGCCGCCATAAAGGTTCCCGCCTCAATCTGATCGGGGATGATGGAATACGTGCCGCCATAAAGCCGCTCGACCCCGCGAATCTTAATAACATCGGTACCCGCGCCCATAATATCGGCGCCCATGGAGTTGAGGAAGTTGGCCAGATCGACGATATGCGGCTCCTTGGCGGCGTTTTCGATCACCGTCTGTCCCTCGGCCAGGCAAGCCGCCAGCATGATATTCATGGTGGCGCCGACGCTCACCACGTCCAGATAGACGCTGGCCCCGCGAAGTCCGTCTGCCGAAGCGTCGGCAAAAACGATGCCGTTGCGGGTCTCGATCACGGCGCCCAGCGCTTCAAAGCCCTTCATGTGCTGATCGATCGGGCGTACGCCGCCGAAATTGCAGCCGCCGGGCATGGCCACCTCAGCCTTATGGAACCGACCCAAAAAGGCGCCGATCAGATAATACGAGGCCCGCATTTTGCGATTGAGCTCGCTGACGGCGGAATATCGGTTCAGCCCGCGGCTGTCGATCTCGATGGTATTGTGATTGACCACGCGGACGCCGACGCCCAACTCCCGCAAAATTTCCATCTCGATGACCACATCCCGCACCATGGGAATGTTTTCCACCCGACAGACGCCGTCTACCAAAAGCGCTGCGGGAATGATAGCGACCGCCGCGTTTTTCGCGCCGCTCACCGTCACCTCGCCGAAAAGCGGCTTTCCACCGCGAATGACGAATTTATCCAAAGAGGGCTCCCCCTTTATTCTCGTTGATCTTATCCTATGGGGGACTCCCCCATATTATTTCAGTAATAGTATATCACACGCATCAGGAAATAAAAAGCCCCTGTAAAAAAAATTCCCGATTTTTTCGTCTTTTTTCAGAAGAGGAGTTGTTTCCCCGTCAACCCGTTGAGATACAGCAGGCCCTTTTCGGTCTGCACCTCCCACACGGGCACCAACGCCATGGTTTGTGCATCCTCGCTTTGAAGGACATAGCCCGGGCGCAGTCCGATCACTCGCCTGCATTTCTGACTCTCCAGCAGGTCGCACAGCGCCAGCACAAGCTGGGCGCGGGGCTTGGCCGCGGCGCCCGCCTCCCCGCTCTCGTTCATGAGCCAGCGCCCGCGCACGGCAAGCCCTCCCGTCTCGGCGGTACAACTCAGGCGGCAATTGAAAATGGGTTTCTTCTGATAAGTCTGAAGCAAGGTGACGCCGCCGCTGTCCACCGCGACAGAGGCCCCTTTCACGGGGAATCCCCCCATGGCAAGGCGGCTGCGGATGCTTGCACCGTCGGAGTACGCCGCTCCAACAAGGCGGATCTCCACGGCGCCGCCCCGGCGGAAGCTCAGCTCTCCGGCTTCGCCGCCATAGATCACCACACCGCCGCCGGGCTCGGTACGTTCCACCTGCCCCAGCAGTTTTTCCGCCGCCGTCTGTTCAAGGGCGGACTCGCGCTTTACGCGGAAAGCGCCGCTCTCCGCGGGCATGGAAAGCACTTCCTCCAGAGATATCCCGATCCCCCGGGCCGCGGCAACGGTCACGGCGTTTTCCGCGGCGTCGCGGGCAATCGTCCTCTGCTGCCAGAGCTGGCGGAAAATATTGCCCGCCAAAATCAGGTCGGCTGCCAGCAGCAGCACGATCAACCATCTGCGGATTTTTTTCCACTCCATGCTCAATCCTCCGTTACGCGGCAGATCACAGGCTCAAATGCGCCAGCGTTTTCCTGTTCCAACAGTCGGATACACAGCCGTGCCCGCCCCTCGGGCAGCGCGCCGGCTGCCAATCGCATGGGCATAAGCAGGCTGCTGTCGCCATATTCCAGCATCCGCGGCGAAGCCATCAGCTCAGTAAGCATCCCGTCCCGCACCACAGCGGCGGCCCAAAGTCCGTCGCGTCGTTCCAAAAAAAGCCCCCCCTCCGCCAAACCGAAGCGCAGCGCCAACGCGCCGTCAGCCTCCCGGCGAAGTTCTTCCAGGCTCAAATTCCCTCCCGCGCCGGTGAGCGACCAAAGCTCCTCCAGCAAATAAGCGATCTTGCGGCAAGCCTCAGCCTCCATGCCCGGGCCGTAACCGGCGCTAAGATCCAGATCGGCCTCGCCGGTATAGTGCAGATCCCCCTCGTCGCTGACGCGAACGGTGCTGCGCCCCTCCACATAGACCAGATTGCCGCCGGCGTCGGGATAGACCTTGGAGAGATAGGCGTTCATGCCAAACGCGGTCAAAACGCTTTGGGGCAGTTCCCGCTTTCTGGCAAATTCCGTCATTTCGGCATAGATCGTCCGTACTGAAATCACGCTGTCGATCAACACTT
Organism: Clostridia bacterium; assembly: GCA_017552495.1. Classification (GTDB taxonomy): domain Bacteria; phylum Bacillota; class Clostridia; order Oscillospirales; family Butyricicoccaceae; genus UBA4644. The sequence continues at coordinate 10,939 of JAFZPW010000127.1, forward strand.
CGTCCGCCGCCAGCGACGGGTAGTCCGCGCCCGTCAAAACGGCGTTGGATTCCCATCCCCCGCCGCAGATGGTTTCCAGTTCCTCGACCGAGGCCGCCGTTTCGCTCTGCCAGCGCCCGCCCGCCTCGTCGGTGAACAGGGCGATCACGCTTTCCTCTTCTTTTACCAATATCACCTGACGGATCAAAAGCGCCTCACCGGTTTCCGCGCCGCCGCTCCAGATCCGCAGCAACGCCAGCGGCTGGGGCGCATGAAACTGCACCAGCACCGCGGGCGGCTTCATCCGGCGCAGATAAGGCCGTTCTTCCAAGGCTGTCAGTTTCCCGGCCGAACCCAGCGCCTCCAGATAAAACGGCTCGATCTGCTGATACAACAGATCATAATCGATCTTTTCCACGGGGCGAAAGATCCCGTTTTGGCAAAAAACCGTCAACTGTTCGGGATAGACCGCCGTTTGCACCGCGCTGAGACGCAGACCGCCGGCTTCTCCGTCGGTCTCCGCGCTCCGCAGTCCGGCGCTACGGCTGGTACGCATACTCCAAAACATGGTGGCTCCCGTCAGCAGGAGCATGAGCGCCAAAAGAACCGCCAGCAGGGCGTTTTTCATCCGTTCAGTCATGGCGTGCGCCTCCTTCCGCCGCCGGCAGCCACAACGTCACCACGCTGCCCTTGCCGTATTTGCTGTCAAAGGTAATGCTGCCGCCATGGGTTTCGGCAATCTGCCGGGCGATGGCCAAGCCCAGGCCGGTGCCGCCGCTCTCCCTGGAGCGAGCCTTGTCCACCCGGTAAAACCGTTCGAACAGGCGGGGCAGGTCTTCCTTGGGCACGCCGATGCCTGTGTCCTCCACCCGCAGGAAGACACGACCGCCTTTGCTGCCGCCGGTGACGGTGATACTGCCATCGGGCTTATTGTATTTGATGGCGTTTGTGAGGATGTTCACCACCACCTGCTGGATGCGCTCGGCGTCGCCCACAGTGCCGGGCAGAGCGTCTGGCAGCCGCGTAATCAGGGTCAGCCCGCGATTTTTGGCCTCCATCTCCATAGCCTGCACGGCCTTTTTCCCGATAGCGAGCAGATCCATGGGTTCCATTTTCATTTCCATGCGGTTATAGTCCAGCCGGGTCAGGGTCAAAAGATCCTTGACGATGCGGGTCATTCGGTCGGCCTCACTGCTGATGACGCTCAGGAATCGCACCTGGGTCTCCCGGTCAATATCGTCGGCGCTCATCAGCGTCTCGGCATAGCCCCGCACGTTGGTCAGCGGCGTGCGAAGCTCATGGGACACGTTGGCCACAAACTCCCGGCGGCTGTCGTCCAACTTCTGCTGCTCGGTCACGTCATGCAGAACGGCCATCAGGCCCTGCTTGTCGGCCTCCAGCCGGATGGGGGCGAAATAGATCTTCAAAAACCGCTGGTTGGCGGCAAAATCCACCTCGATGGACCGGCCGTCCTGGGCCAGATCCTCCTGCTGCACCTGCACGTCGGGGAAAAGCTCCTGATAGGTGCTTTCGGCGGTAAGGCGTTTGCCCAAAAGCGCCTCGACGGCGGGGTTGGACTGCATCAGCCTGCCCGCGCTGTCAAAGGCCAACATGCCGTCGGCCATGTGACGGAAGAGGGTGTCCAGCTTGTTGCGCTCCTCCTCCTCCTGTAAAAGAGTGGTTTCCAACTGGCGGCTCATGTCGTTGAAGGTCTGGCCCAGAACGCCGATCTCGTCGTTAGACTCGATCTCCGCTGACTGGCTGAAATCGCCGCCCGCGATGCGGGAAGCCTGCTCGGTGAGCCGCTCCACCGGGTCGGTGATGGTCTTGGACAGCAAAAACGACAGGAAAATGGCCACCACCAGTCCGAACAGCATGGCCCGGATCAGGATGGTGAACAGGTTCCAGTTGAGTTCCTTCAGCTCGGTCTTGTCGTCCAAAACCCCCACCACAAAACGGACGCTGCCGTCGGTGTCCCGGATGGGGATGGCCACGTCAAAATAATTGCCCAAAAGTTCGACCTCCTGCCCCACCGTGCCGTTCATGGCGGTGAGGATGTTGGGGGTCAGTTCCATATCGCTGCCGTAACTGTCGTCCGAGCCGGCCAGATAGGCGCCGGTGTGTCCGTCCAGCACATAAAACCGCCGGTAAGCATCGATACCCAGCGGCGCGGAATAAGCCTCGATCATGTCCCGCAGCTCCGCGCCGTTGTCCAAATGGGCGGCGTTCCCCTCCAGCGTCAGGATAAACTCGCCGGTGAAGACCGAATACATCTGGCTGCGAAATTCCTGAATATGATAGGAGGTGACGGAATTGATGAGAAAGGTGCCCACCACCGTCATGACCGAAACGATCAGCAGAACAAGCACCAGTACCAGTTTTCTGTGCAGACTTCGAAACAAGCCGCTCACCTCCCGAAAAGTCCGCGCATAAATCGCGCGGAAGATTCTGTCTTTTTTCCGTTTGCCTTGTTTTGCAGGCGCGCTCCCGCGCTGCTTCCTTCCGCTCTGCGGGCCGTCTTCTCCATCGAGGAAGATTTTGGCCCTTATCTCTGCAAGTAGTACCCCGCGCCGCGTTTGGTCATAAAATACTTCGGATTTGCGGGGTCTCTTTCCCCGAAAAGGCGAAAGCCTTTTCGGGGGCCCCTTTTCATTTTAATCGCTCCGGTCGCGGCATATCTGCCGCTTCCTCCGCGG
>JAFZPW010000128.1 GCA_017552495.1 Clostridia bacterium
AGCAGGACGCCGTGGTAATGGAAGGTGTGATCGAACTGGAGGCCCTTTGCGTCACGGAGGAAGAGGGGCAGTATACCTTTGTTCGCGGAAACCTGCCCTTTTCCCAGGAATATGCGCTGCCCGGCTGCCGGGAGAATGCGGTGGCGGAAACGGATTTTTCGGTGATCCGCGCCGAGGCTCAGCTTCGCAATCCCCGCAAACTGCAATTCCAGATCCAGACCTCTGCCGTACTGCGCCTTTATCAGCGCCAGCCGCTTCGCATTACGGAAAGCATAACCGCCCTGCCGGAAGAGGGCGCCGAGGTGCTGACCGAGACCGAGGAACTGACGGTGCTGTGCTGCGTGGCGGAGAAAAAACTGGTGGCCGCCGACGAAGTTCGTCTGGAACGGGCCGGACATCTGCTTCGCTGTGAAACCGAATGGCAGCAGGAGGAGATTCGCGTACTGGCCAACAAGGTGATGCTGCGGGGCGAACTTTCTCTGCGCGCTGTTTTTTTGGACGGCGAGGAGACCTTTTCGCAGGAAGTCCGCATCCCTTATTCCCAAGTGCTGGAATGTGATGGGGTGCGGCAGGGTGACGAGGCTGAAACGGCCTATCAAACGCTTCAGATTCAAACCGGAATTTTAGAGGGAGAGATTCCCATTTTGTCTTGTAGCGTGACGGGAAGCGTGCGAACGCAGGTGAGCCGCCGGCTTCGCATGAACGTGGTGCGCGACCTTTACAGCACGCGATGGGAAAGCGAATGCGCATCGGAAACGGTGAATTGCCCGCTTTACCGCCGCTTTGAGCGGGAGGCGTCCGTCAGCGAGACCTTTTCGGCCGAGGAGCCAGCCGCCAGCGTGGCGGACTGTGCGTGGCAGGCGCGGGGCGCCGTGGATGAGGATAGACGGCTCTGCGGCGTTTACCATTTTCGCATTCTCTACCGTTGCCCAAAGGGCAGACTGCACGCCTGCGAGCGGACGGTTCGGGTAACGGCAGAAGGGCCTGTGGCGGCGTCGGAGCTATTTTGCAGGGCTTCGCTGCGGCGGCTTTCGGTCACGGCGGCGGACGACGGGCAGCTCAGCCTCCGGTTTGACGCCATTTTGCGCGCCGAGGGCGCCGAGGAGCAGAATTGCCGCCAACTCTGCGCCTGCGCCGTCGATCGGGAAAAGCCCCGTGCGCTCCCCGCGCCAGGGACGCTGGTGCTCCGTTCGGTGGCCGAGGGCGAAACGGTCTGGAGTATTGCCCGCGGCTACGGGGCCCGGGTAGAAGAGATCGTTTCGGCCAACAAGCTGCAAAACGCCGCGCTTATGCCCGGCAAACTGATTATGATTCCCTTTGCAAAATAACCGGCAAAACGGAAAGCGGAGCGCTTGCGCTCCGCTTTTTTACGGGAATTTTGCCCAACGTGACCGAATCACTGTTATTTTCTCAAAAAATCGGGTATCATGAACACAGAACAGGAAACAAAGCCGCTTTTGCGGCGGGAAAGGAAGAGAAATATGGGATTCAGGGATCTGTTTCAAAGGCCGGACATCAACAAAGGCGTCGAGGAGTATCGCGCCGCAGAGCGTGCCGTTTTGCTGGATGTGCGTGAACGTGACGAATACGAGGGCGGACACATTCCCGGCAGCCGCAATCTGCCGCTTTCGGACATTGCCAAGGCGGCATCGGTGATTGCGGATAAAACGACGGCAGTGTTCGTTTACTGCCTCAGCGGCGGCAGAAGCAGCGCCGCGGCCGCCGCGCTGCGGCGCATGGGCTATACCGACGTGCATGATATCGGCGGCATCGGTGCGTGGCGCGGGGAGGTGGAACGATGAAAGTCGTGATCGTGGGCGGCGTGGCGGGAGGCGCCACGGCAGCCGCCCGCATCCGCAGGCTGGATGAAACGGCAGAGATCGTCATTTTTGAGCGTTCGGGGTATATTTCTTACGCAAACTGCGGCCTGCCTTATTACATCGGCGGCGTCATTACCGACCCCGAGGAGTTGACCCTCCAGACACCCGAGCGTTTCTTTGCACGCTTCCGTATCCAGGCAAAGGTACGGCACGAGGTGCTGGAGATCCATCTCGCGAAAAAAACCGTCACCGTCCGGGATCTGGAGCGCGGCCGTGTGTTTGACGAAAGTTACGACAAGTTGATCCTCTCTCCGGGCGCAAGACCGATGAGGCCCGATTTGCCAGGCATCGGCGGAGAACGCATTTTCACCCTTCGCACGGTGGAGGACACCTTCCGCATCCATCGCTTCCTTGAGGAGCAGAGGCCCCGTTCCGCCGCCATCATCGGCGGGGGGTTCATCGGTCTGGAAATGGCAGGGGAACTGCGGGAAAAGGGGCTGGAGGTCACGGTGATTCAGCGTCCGGCCCAAGTGCTCAACCCGCTGGACGCCGACATGGCGGCCTTTGTCCACGCGGGTCTGCGCAAGCATGGCGTGCGCCTGCTGCCGGGACGGACGGTGGAGGGCTTTTCCAACACCAAGGCGGGCGTAACGGTTCTGCTGAAGGACGAGCCCGCGCAGGAAGCGGATCTGGTGATTCTGGCCATCGGCGTTGCTCCCGACAGCGGGCTGGCAAAGGCTGCGGGGCTGGAGTTGGGCGCGAAGGACAGCATCGTGGTCAATCAGCGGATGCAGACCTCCCATCCCGATATTTACGCCGTGGGCGACGCGGTGCAGATCCGACATTCAGTGAGCGGGGAGCCGGCGCTGGTCGCGCTGGCCGGCCCCGCCAACAAACAGGGCCGCATCGCGGCGGACAATATTTGCGGCCTCGACAGCCGCTATGACGGCGCGCAGGGCTCCACTGTAATCAAACTTTTTGATATGACGGCGGCCGCCACCGGCCTCAATGAAAAAGCCGCCCGCGCCGCGGGCCTCGTTTACGACAAGATTTATCTGTCTCCCTCGCACCATGCAGGTTATTACCCCGGCGCAAAGGTGATGACGGTCAAGGTGCTGTTTGAGGCACCGGGCGGGCGCCTGCTGGGGGCTCAGATCGTGGGCGCCGACGGCGTGGATAAGCGCATCGACGTGCTGGCCGCCGCCATCCATGCAGGCATGACGGCGCCTGAACTGGCCGAACTGGATTTGGCCTACGCGCCGCCCTATTCCTCGGCAAAGGATCCGGTGAATATGGCGGGCTATCTGGCGGAAAATGTTCTCTCCGGCAAGCTGCGGCAATTTTTCTGGCATGACGTGGCCGATCTGCCCCGGGACGGCAGCGTGATTTTGCTGGATGTGCGCACCGACGGCGAATACCGCCGGGGTCATATCGAGGGCTTCCGCCACATTCCTGTGGACGACCTGCGGGAGCGGCTGGATGAGTTGGAGCGGGGAAAACCGATCTATGTCATGTGCCAGAGCGGCCTGCGGAGCTACATCGCCTGCCGCATTTTGGCGCAAAAGGGTTTTGACTGCCGCAATCTGGTGGGGGGCTACCGCTTCTGGCAGACGGTAATATCCGACCGCGCCGCAGCGGATGCGGCATTCCCCTGCGGGATGGAAAAGAACTGAGACAACACCGAAGAAAAGACAGGCTCCTTTGTAATAAAAAGCAAAAAACCTCCGATGCGGTGCGGAACAGACGCGCCAAATCGGAGGTTTTATCGGAAGAAATCAAAGGGATTGCGGCATGAAAGGGACCGCCGCGGCTTTCTCAGCCCGCGTCTTCCG
>JAFZPW010000129.1 GCA_017552495.1 Clostridia bacterium
CAACATTGTGCCCGTTTTGCCGCCCGAACTGCGGCCCATGGTTCAGTTGGACGGCGGCCGTTTCGCCACTTCCGACCTGAACGACCTGTATCGCCGGGTCATCAACCGCAACAACCGCCTCAAGCGGCTTCTGGAGTTGGGCGCGCCCGAGATCATCGTCCGCAACGAAAAGCGTATGCTGCAGGAGGCGGTGGACGCCCTGATCGACAACGGCCGCCGCGGCCGTCCGGTCACCGGCCCCAACAACCGCGCCCTGAAATCCCTGTCTGATATGCTCAAGGGCAAGCAGGGCCGCTTCCGCCAGAATCTGCTGGGCAAGCGCGTGGATTATTCCGGCCGAAGCGTTATCGTGGTGGGTCCCGAACTGAAAATTTATCAGTGCGGTCTGCCCAAAGAGATGGCGCTGGAACTTTTCAAGCCTTTTGTCATGAAAAAACTGGTGGAGGACGGCCTGGCCAACAACATCAAATCCGCCAAAAAGATGGTGGAGCGTTCCCGCACCGAGGTGTGGGATGCGCTGGACGATGTCATCAAGGGACATCCCGTCATGCTCAACCGCGCTCCCACGCTGCACCGTCTGGGCATTCAGGCCTTTGAGCCCATTCTGGTGGAGGGCCGCGCGATCAAGCTGCATCCGCTGGTGTGTACCGCCTTCAACGCCGACTTCGACGGCGACCAGATGGCCGTTCATGTGCCCCTGTCCGCCGAGGCGCAGGCCGAGGCGCGTCTGCTGATGCTTTCCGCCAACAATCTGCTCAAGCCGCAGGACGGCGCTCCCGTCACCGTGCCCTCGCAGGATATGGTTCTGGGATCTTATTACCTGACCATGGAGCGGGACACCGAGCCCGGCTCCGGCAAGATCGATCCGGCCACTGGCCGCATCGATCCTCACAGCGGCGCGAAAGTCTTTTCCAGCGTGGACGAGGCCATGCTGGCCTATAACGACGGCGTCATCGGCATGCACTCGCTTATTCGCGTCCGCGTCACCAAGACGGTGAACGGCATCACCGAGAGTCACATCATCGACGCCACTGCCGGCCGTCTGATTTTCAATCAGGGCATTCCGCAGGATCTGGGCTTCGTGGATCGCAGCGATCCCGAGCGCGCCTTTGATCTGGAGATCACCTTCAAGTGCGGCAAACAGCAGCTCCAGAAGATCATCAAGGCCAGCATCGAGAAGCATGGCTTCACCGAGACCGCCGAACTGCTGGACCGCATCAAATCCATGGGCTATAAGTATTCCACGCTGGGCGCTATCACCGTATCCGCGGCGGATATGTCGATTCCGGAAAAGAAATATGAGCTGGTGCGCGCCACCGAAGAGCATGTTGGCGAGATTGCCGACCTGTTCAAAATGGGTATGATTACCGACGATGAGCGCCACCGTCTGGTCATCGAGGAATGGGAAAAGACCACCAAGGACGTGACCAACGCCCTGATGGCCCATCTGGATCCCTTCAATCCCATCATGATGATGGCCGACTCCGGCGCCCGCGGCTCGGTGAACCAGATCCGCCAGCTTGCCGGTATGCGCGGCCTGATCGCCAACACCGCCGGCCGCACCATTGATATCCCCATCAAGGCCAATTATCGCGAGGGCCTGAGCGTTCTGGAATACTTCATCTCCTCCCGCGGCGCCCGTAAGGGTTTGGCCGACACCGCGCTTCGTACCGCCGACTCCGGTTATCTGACCCGCCGTCTGGTGGACGTTTCGCAGGACGTTATCATTCGTGAGATGGACTGCGGCGCCAAAGAGGGCATCGAGGTCTATGAAATCAAGGACGGCAATCAAGTCATCGAGCCTTTTGCCGATCGTCTGGTGGGCCGCTACCCCCTGCACGATATTGTTCATCCCGAGACCGGCGAACTGCTGGTGTCCAAGGATAAGCTGATGGACGGCGACGACGCCAAACGGGTCATCAGCGCCGGGATCGAGCGAGTGACGCTGCGCTCCGTGCTGCACTGCAAGGCCCGCTACGGCGTCTGCGCCAAGTGCTACGGCTCCAACCTTGCCTTCAACAATCCCATCGGCATCGGCGAAGCGGTTGGCATTATTGCGGCCCAGTCCATCGGCGAGCCCGGCACCCAGCTTACCATGCGTACCTTCCATACCGGCGGCGTCGCCGGCGGCGATATCACCCAGGGTCTTCCCCGCGTTGAGGAGTTGTTTGAGGCGCGCAAGCCCAAGAAAGCCGCCATCCTCACCGACATCGGCGGCGTTGTCCGTATCGAGGAGGGAAGACGGGGCATCAACAATGTGGTCATCACCGACGCCGAGAGCGGCGAAAGCAAGACCTATCCCGTGGCCGTCAATACGCCGCTGCGCGTGCATGACGGCGACGTGATCGAGAAGGGCACCGCGCTGATGGACGGCGCGTGGAATCCCCACGACGTGCTTCGCACCCGCAACGTGGAGGCCGTCCGGGCCTATCTGATTCAGGAGGTTCAGCGCGTTTACCGTCAGCAGGGCGTGGATATCAACGACCGTCACATTGAGGTCATCGTCCGTCAGATGATGCGCAAGGTCAAGGTGGAAGACGTGGGAACCACCGATCTGCTGGCAGGAGCCATGGTTGAGATCTCTGATTTTGAAGACGCCAACGAGCGGGCGGAAAAGGCTGCCGCCGAAAAGGGCGAGGTCTTCGAAGCCGCCACCTGCTCGCCCGTGCTGCTGGGTATCACCAAGGCCTCTCTGGCCACCGAGAGCTG
>JAFZPW010000012.1 GCA_017552495.1 Clostridia bacterium
AGTGTCCCGCGGGGGCGGCGGTGGAGCTGTGTCCGCCGAACACGGCGTCGACACGGGGATTTTCCAGGCAGCCGGCGTCCACCATTCGCTGGGCGCCCCCGTCGCCCTCCTCATCGGGCTGAAAGAAAAACTTCACGTTTCCCGCGATAGAGGCCCGGTGCGCCGCCAGCAGTTTTGCCGCGCCCAACAGGGCGGCGGCGTGGGTATCGTGACCGCAGGCGTGCATCACGCCGGGGGTTTGGGAGGCAAAGGGCAGGCCGGTCTCCTCCTGAATGGGCAGGGCGTCGATATCGGCCCGCAGGCCGATGGTCTTGCCCGCCTGCCCGCCGCGCAGCAGCCCCAGCACGCCGGTGTCGGCGCAGGGGGCGGCCTCGATGCCCATGGCGGTCAGCTCCCGCAGGATGAGCGCCTGGGTGCGCGTTTCCGTTCCGCCCAGCTCGGGATGGGCGTGCATGTCCCGCCGCAGCGCGGTCATATAGCCGGCCAGCGCCTTGGCTTCGGCCAGAATCGTCTGATAATCCGGTCGCGTCATAACAAGTCTTCCTTCCGAAAAATGGTTTCTGCTTTTATCTTACCGCGAAACCGCCGCCGACGCAAGTCTTTTCCGTTGCTTGACAAGCTCCTCTGCGGCGGGATACAATAAAAATAACAGTTTTTCTCAAGGGAGGGCCGCGCATGAACCTTAACGCTTGTTTTTCCGACGCCGTTCTGGGCCTGCCGGAGGATATCCGCCGCTTAAAGGAAGCGGGGTATTTCGACGAGGCCGTTCGCCTGCTGGACCGCCGCATGGCCGGCGAGGACTCTGACCGGATGCGCCGCAATTATATGGCGCAGCGGGAGATGCTGCTTCGCACCCCCCACGAATATCCCTATTCCATGGACGCCGCTCTGGCCCGGGTGCGGGAGGTCATTCCCGATTTCACCATGCATGAGCTGCGGGAGCATATGGATTCCGGCCGGATCATCTGGCATTTCGTAAACGGAGAGAAGCGGCTGATCGCCTCGTTTTTCGGCACGCTGGAAAAGACCGTGCCCGCCTTTGCGGCCCGCCTGCCCCAAAAACCGGAGGCGGCGGGCCGGCAGAGCCATGAGCTGCTGGACCGCGCGGGGCGGCTCAACCGCGCCGTGACCGTCATGCGAGAAACGGGCTCCATGTCCGCCCGGATCCGGATGCGGGCCACGCTGCGGATCAAGGACGGCTCCTTTGTCCCCGGCGAGACCTATCGGGTCTGGCTGCCCATCCCCGCCGCCTGCATCCAGCAGAGCGGGATCGCGCTTTTGGGCTTTTCTTCCCCGCCGATCTGTGTGGCCGATGAACACGCCGCCCAGCGCACGGTGTTCTGGGAAGAGACCATGACGGAAAATCACCCGTTCTGGGTGGAATACGCCTATACCCACACGGCGCCCTTCGCCGATCCGCTGGCTCTGCGGGCCGACCCCGTCCAGCCCGATTTCGACACCGGCGAGCTCGCGCCCCACATCGTGTTCACGCCCTATATCCGCGCCCTGTGCGCCGAGCTGACCGCGGGCGTCACAGACCCCATCGAAAAGGCCCGCCGCATTTATGAATACGTCACCACCCGCGTGACCTACAGCTTTGTCCCCGATTATTTCACCATGGATTCCATCGCCGAGACCTGCCTGCGGACCCGCCGGGGCGACTGCGGCGTGCAGGCGCTGGCCTTCATCACCCTGTGCCGCTGCGCAGGCATTCCCGCCAAATGGCAAAGCGGTCTGGTGGCCGATCCCGAAAGCGTGGGCAGCCACGACTGGGCCATGTTCTATGTGGCGCCCCACGGCTGGCTGTTTGCCGACCCGTCCTTCGGCGGAAGCGCTTACCGGGCGGGCGTCCCGGCGCGGCACCGCCACTATTTCGGCAATCTGGACGTGTACCGCTGCGTCACCGTCAACGGCTATCAGCAGCCCTTTGACCCGGCCATGCGCTTCTGGCGGCACGACCCCTATGACAATCAGGTGGGCGAGGTGGAGGACAGCGGACGGGGTTATCGCCGGTTTGAGGCGGAGCACAGCACCGAGATGCTGGAATTCCTGGAGTTGTGAGGTCCGTTTTCTGCATTTTCCGGTTATGCCTTGACACAGCGCGTTTTTATATGGTAAAATAAACAAAAATTTCTTTTCATTTTTGATAGGAGTTCGTCAAGATTCTATGAAACGTTATCTTTTCAAACGAATTTTAACCGGCATCCTGGTGGTGGCCTTTTCGGTCATGTTCAACTTTGCCATCATCCGGCTGGCCCCTGGCAACCCCACAAGGCGTCTCGCCGGAAAGGATAATCCCAACCCCGCCACCATCGCCGCGCTGACAGAAAAATACGGCTTGGACAAGCCCATTGCCGAGCAATTCGTCTTATATGTCAAGCAGCTTTTGCACGGGGATCTGGGTTATTCTTATGTCTCCACCGCCAAGGTTTCGGATCTTATCAAAAGCCGCGTGGCCCCCACGCTGATGATCGCCCTTACGGGCGCCATTTTCGGGCTTGTCATCGGGACGCTTCTGGGCGTTTTCGCCGCACGAAAACGGGGCCGCAAAATCGACACCTTCCTATGCAGCATCTCCTACCTTTTCGACTCCACGCCGTCTTTCTGGCTGGGCCTGATGATGATCCTGCTTTTTTCCTCGGTGCTCGACTGGTTCCCCACCTCGGGCATGTATAGCCTGCGGGTCAACGCCGTCGGCTTTGCCCGGTTCCTGGATCTGCTTAAGCACATGGCTCTGCCGGTGACCACGCTGGTGCTCATCGACATCCCCTATTATTTCCGCATCGCCCGCTCCAGCGTGCTGCAAACCATGTCCGAGGACTTTATCATGACGCTGCGGGCCACCGGGATGAGCGAGCGAAAGATTTTTAACAAATACGTCATGCGCAACGCCATCATCCCCACGGTAACGGTATTCGGCATCACGCTGGCCTATATGATTACGGGCGTGGCCATGATCGAGATTATCTTTGCCTGGCCCGGCATGGGCAGGCTGATGCTGGAGTCCATCACAAATCGCGACTATCCGACCCTCTCTGCGATTTATCTTCTGCTTTCCACCTCGGTGGCTGTCATGATGATCGTGGTGGACATTGTTTACGCGTGGATCGATCCCCGCATCCGAGTAGAGTAGGTGAGACTATGGAAAAGAAACGAATGGGAAAACTCCAAAAAATTTGGATCACCCTGAAAAACAACGCGCAGCTTCGAATCGGCCTGCTTCTTTTGATAATTCTTTTGCTGATCGCCGTTTTCGGCCCGGTTTTCGCACCTTATAATCCCAAACGGCTCAACGACGATCTGCTGGCGGCGCCCTGCGCCAAATATCTCTTCGGCACCGATAAGCTGGGGCACGACGTGTTCTCCCAGATCCTTTGCGGGGCGGCCACGTCCCTGAAGATCGGCTTTATCGCCGCCATGATTTCCGCGGTCATCGGCGTGATCTTCGGCGGCGTCGCGGGCTTTTTCGGCGGGGTGATCGACCAGATCTTCAGCGAGATCATGAACATCTTTTTAATGCTCCCCACCTTCTTTCTGATCCTGCTGATTATCGCCACCTTCGGCTCCTCCATGCTCAATGTGATGATCGTGATCGGTCTTACCTCGTGGGTGGGCAACGCCCGGCTGATGCGGGCGCAGGCCAAGGCCATCAAGGAACGGACGTTTATCAAAAGCTCTATCGCCATGGGCGAAAGCAAATTTTCCATCCTGGTCCGCCACGTCATTCCCAACGGCATCTTCCCCATCATCGCAAACACCACCATGAACATTTCCGGAGCGATTCTCACCGAGGCGGGTCTTTCCTTTTTGGGTCTGGGCGACCCCAACGTCATCAGTTGGGGGCAGATCATCACCGCCGGCAAGGGCGATCTGCCCAAGGCCTGGTGGATCAGCACCTTCCCCGGGATTATGACGATCTTCACCGTGCTGACCTTTTTCCTGATCGGCGAAGGCCTCAACCGCGTATTGTCTCCTAAGATGGACGCGAAGAAATAGGAGGGCAATATGAGTTTACTGGAATTGAAGCATATCGACATTCAATACAAAACGCCCGTCAAGACCGTTTACGCGGTGCAGGATGTGTCCCTGTGTGTTGAAGAGCAGGATTCCATCGGCATCGTGGGCGAATCGGGCTCGGGCAAGAGCACGCTGGCCATGGGCATTCTCCGTCTGCTTCCGGACAACATCACCACGGTGCGCGGCGAAGCGCTTCTCAACGGGAAAGATCTGCTGGCCATGCGGGAGAAGGAACTTCAGTCCGTGCGGTGGAAGGAGGTTTCCGTGGTCTTCCAAAAGGCCATGAACGCTTTGAGCCCCGTGCACAAGATCGGCGCCCAAATGGAAGACATTTATCTGGTACACTATCCCAACGAGGACAAGGGCGTAATCAAAAACCGCATCCTGGAGCTGCTCCATCTGGTCAATCTTGCCGACCGGGTGTATTATTCCTATCCGCACGAGCTCTCGGGCGGCATGATGCAGCGGGTGGCCATCGCGCTGGCGCTGATTTTCAAGCCCAAGCTTCTGATTATGGATGAGGCCACCACCGCGCTGGACGTGGTGACTCAAACCCAGATTTTAAACGAGATCATGGTGCTGGAGCAAAAGATCAACGTGGCTCGTATCATGATCACCCACGATATGAGCGTTGTGTCCTCCACCTGTAAAAAGGTCGTGGTCATGTATGCCGGCCGCATCATGGAGCACGGCCGCGTGGAGGATGTGCTGGTCAATCCCCAGCACCCCTACACACAGGGGTTGATGCGCTCGTTCCCCTCGTTTACCGGAGAAAAAACCAACCTGCGGGGCATCGAGGGGAATCTGCCGGATATGTCCGTTATGCCTGCCTGCTGCGTATTCGCAGACCGCTGCCCCTATGCCCAGGCGCGGTGCCGCAGCGAGATCCCTGCGCTGACAGAGAAGGCGCCCGGCTGGCAGGTGGCGTGTTTCCGAATGGAAGGGGGCGAAGCCGATGCCTGAACTGATTAAGGTGGATCATCTGGTAAAATACTATATTCAGAAAAACAAAGGCAAGCAGACCGTAAAAGCGGTGGACGGCGTAAGCTTTTCTCTGAAAAAGGGAGAGATTCTGGGCGTCATCGGCGAATCGGGCTGCGGAAAATCCACGCTGGGCCGGCTGCTCATCCGGCTGGAGGAGCCCACCGCCGGCGACGTGTATATTCAAGGCGAACCCACCCGGCGCTTGATCCGGCGGGACGCGCTGGCCTTCCGCAGAAAAAACCAGATCGTCTTTCAAAACCCCTTCGACACCTTCGATCCCCGCTACACCATCCGAAAGATCCTGCTGAGCGCGGTAAAGCTCCACAAAATCGGGAAAGACGCCGACGAGCGGCTGGAAATCTGCAAAAAGATTTTGGAGGACGCCGGCCTGATCCCGGCGGAGGATTATCTGGACCGCTATCCCTTTGAGCTTTCCGGCGGCCAGCTTCAGCGCATCTCCATTTTGCGGAGTATGCTTTTGAATCCGGAATTTCTGGTGGCGGATGAGCCGGTCTCCATGCTGGACGTGAGCGTGCGGGCCGACATCATCAATATGCTCACCGATCTGGCGCGAAAGCACGAAAGCGCCATGGTGTTCATCTCCCACGATATCGCAACCACGCGCTATATCTCCGACCGGGTTGCGGTGATGTATCTGGGCCGGATCGTGGAAATCGGCGATACCGACACCGTTCTGCACGACCCAAAGCATCCCTATACCCAGGCTTTGATTTCCAACTCGCCGGACATCGACCCCCGCGTGAAAAAAGAAGCGATCACGCTGGAGGGCGAGCCCCCCACCCCCATCAACACCGGGCCGGGCTGTTATTTCGCCCCAAGGTGCCGCTTTGCCACCCAGCAATGCCTGGCCGCCTATCCCGAAATGCGGCCCTTGGGCGAACATCGAGAAGTTGCCTGTTTTCTATATGAAACTATAGAAAATCAGCATAAAAAAGCAGAATCCGACAACAGGTAAAAAGGAGGCAATCCCAAATGAAGAAACTTTTCGCGCTGCTTCTGAGCG
>JAFZPW010000130.1 GCA_017552495.1 Clostridia bacterium
CGCCGCGTGGTGAGCTTCGGCATGGGCGAAGCCTGCGACGTTCATCCCGAACACATCGTCATGGCCGACGGCTGCTACGGCTGCGACGTGATCGTTTTTGGCAAACTGTGGTGCCGCATGAAGCTCAGCGTTCCGGGAAAGCACAATCTGGTGAACGCGCTGGCGGCGGCGGCCGTGGCCGCCGAGCTGGGTGTTTGCTCCGAGGACTTTGCCAAAGGGATCCGAGCCTATACCGGCGTCGGGCGGCGGTTTGAGTTTATCAAAGAATGGCGCGGCGCAAAGGTATATGACGATTATGCCCACCATCCCAACGAGATCGAGGCCACTCTAAAGGCGGCCAAGGAGCAGGCTCCCAACCGGGTGATCTGCGTATTCCAGCCGCACACATATTCCCGCACGGTTTCTTTCCTGGATGACTTTGCCGCGGCGCTTAGTCACGCGGACAAAGCGATCCTCTGTCCCATTTATGCCGCCCGGGAGACCAACACCTGGGGGATATCCTCGGACGACATCGCCAAAAGAATCCCCAGCGGCGAATCGGTTGCGGATTTTGCCCACGCTGCGACCCGGCTGGAAGAATTGGTGGAGCCGGGCGATCTGATCTTTACCATGGGCGCCGGAACCATCAATCAGCTCGCTTCATTTTTGAAATAAAGGGGCGGTGCGGCTCTGTGCGCCGCGCCTTTCCGGAAAGGGCGCTTTCATGGGAAGTTTATTGCAAAGCACATTCAACACCCGGCAACTGATTCCCGGCAACTTTCGCTATCTGCGTTCCGACGTTCCAGACAAGATCACGGAGGCGGAAAAGCAGTTTTTGCTGCAAAACAACGTGAAACTGGCAATCGACCTGCGCTCTGACAGGGAACGAAAAAGCCGCCCCTGTCCTTTGGCGGAGGACAGCCGCTTTGCGTATCGCTCCATGCCCGTTACCACAGGCGACATCGTTCCTCGCCGCTTTGAAGACGTCCCCGCCGGTTATCTGGCTATGGTGGACGCGCAAATGGAGCGCATCATTCGCGTCGTGGAATCCGCCCCCTGCGGCGTGCTCTATTTCTGCAACGCCGGAAAAGACCGCACCGGTGTGGTTTCCGCTCTGCTTTTACGAAATATGGGCGCGCCGCGCGAAACCATTATAGCGGATTATGTCCGCTCGGCAGAGTTTTTATCGGATATGCTCCGCGATTTTGTTTCCACGCGGCCGGAACTCAGACTCGAGGTTGTGACGCCCCGGGCATGGAGCATGGAATTCTTTTTAGACCGGGTGGTTTTTCCGCCGGAGCCGGATGGAAATGGAGTGACGCACGATGCAGAATAAAATCAAAATTTTAGACGAGACCGCCGTTCACCGTGCGCTTGCGCGCATGACGCATGAGATCATCGAGCGCAATAACGGCGCCCAGGGACTTTGCCTGCTGGGTGTGCGCCGGAGGGGCATCCCGCTGGCAAAAATGCTGGCGGAGAATATCGCCCGGTTCGAGGGCGTGGAAATCCCCGTTGGCACGCTGGACATTACGCCTCACCGGGACGATCTTTCTCCGCTGGACAAAGCCGATCTGCGCGGCGAATGCTCCTTCCCCTGCCCAGTGGAGGACAAGACTGTGGTGATTGTGGACGATGTGCTCTATACCGGCCGCAGCGCCCGCGCCGCCATCGAGGCGGTGTTCGCTTTCGGCAGACCCCAAAAACTGCAATTGGCCATATTGGTGGATCGCGGCCATCGGGAGCTGCCCATCCGTGCCGATTACGTGGGGAAAAATCTTCCCACGGCACGGGAAGAGACTGTGGAGGTCTGCCTTCCCGAATATGACGGTGAGACAGCCGTTTATATTTGCAAAAATGGAGCAAGGAGCGATTTGACCCATTGACAAAGCGCCCGCTTGGTGCTATACTCTCTTCAAATGATCTTTAATCCGATACAGAGAGATCGGCAAGATTGTCATAACGCCGTCGGCCACGGAATCGTCTGTGGCAGAATGTTTGTCATGTCATGCCTTGCCGGATCCGGCAAGGCCATTTATTTTTGAAAGTGAGGGAAAGGCCATGAGCAAAACCGTATACGCCACCGTTCATACCCATCCGTCGTTCCCTGAATTCACCGCGGCTGCTGTGGCGAATCGGTATCCCGCATTTCTCGATTCTTCTCTCAACCGTCCCGAATATGATCTATTTCCCGGTTTTTGCGATGTGCATGTGCATTTTCGTGAGCCGGGATTTTCTTATAAAGAGACCATCGCCACCGGAAGCGCCGCCGCCGCCGCTGGCGGCTATACCGCCGTCTGTGCCATGCCAAATCTTGATCCCGTGCCCGACAGTGTGGAGCATCTGGAACAGGAAGAGGCGCGTATCGCAAAGGAAGCGCACATCCGGGTTGTGCCCTACGGCGCGCTGACGGTGGGCGAGCGCGGCGAGCGTCCCGCCGATCTGGCGGATATGGCATCCCGTGTGGCTGCCTTTTCCGACGACGGACGCGGTGTGCAAAGCGAATCCATGATGCGGGAGCTGATGACGGCCTGCCGGAGTCTGGGCAAGCTCATCGCCGCCCATTGTGAGGACAATTCCCTGCTGCGCGGCGGCTATATCCATGACGGCGACTATGCCAGAACCCACGGTCACCGGGGCATTTGCAGCGAAAGCGAATGGGGCCCGATCCAGCGGGATCTCCGGCTTGCAAAAGAAACCGGCTGCGCCTATCATGTCTGTCATATTTCCTGCAAAGAGAGCGTGGCGCTCATCCGGCAGGCAAAAAAAGACGGCGTAAACGTCACTTGCGAAACGGCTCCCCATTATCTGCTGCTCACCGACGCCGACCTGCAGGAGGACGGACGTTTCAAAATGAATCCGCCCCTCCGCTCTGCCGGCGACCGGGAAGCCCTGCTGGCGGGTCTGCTGGACGGCACCGTTGATATGATCGCCACTGACCACGCGCCGCACAGCGCCGAGGAGAAAAGCCGTGGATTGGAAAAAAGCGCTTTTGGCATCGTGGGGTTGGAGACCGCCTTTCCCCTGCTGTATACCCATCTGGTGAAACCCGGGATCCTCTCTTTCGACCGGCTGCTGGAACTTCTGGTTGTGAATCCCCGCAAACGCTTCGGCATTGAATCCGACGCGGGCTTTTCGGTCTGGGATCTCGGCATGTCTTATAAGATCGACCCCGCAGGCTTTTGCTCCAAGGGCCGGGCCACCCCCTTCGCGGGCGATGCAGTCAACGGAAAATGCCTCGCCACCTATTTCAACGGAAATCAGGTTTATCAATGGAGTGAACAACCATGAAACAGTCTCTTTTCACCATCACCGAAAACCGTTCCCTGACGGAAACCGTCATGGAACTTCGTCTGCGCGGCGACACCTCCGCCGTCACGACGCCGGGACAGTTTGTCAACCTCCGGCTGGATGGGCGGTTTCTCCGCCGTCCTATCTCTGTGTGCGACTGCGCGGGCGACACCCTGACCCTGATTTATAAGATCGTGGGCGGTGGCACCCGCCAGATGGCGCAGATGCACCCCGGTCAACAGCTTGACCTGCTCACCGGGCTTGGCAACGGCTTTGACCCCGCATTTGCAGGCGACGCCCCCGTGCTTTTGGGCGGCGGCGTCGGCACGCCGCCCATGTATTGGCTGGCAAAAACGCTGATCGCCCGGGGCGTACCCGTTCGCGCGGTGCTGGGCTTCAACACAAAAAGCGAAGTATTTTATGAAAAAGAGTTGAAAGCCCTGGGCGCGGAGGTCACCGTTGCCACGGTAGACGGCAGTTATGGCGTCAAGGGCTTCATAACCGACGGCCTGCCGAAACAGTATTCTTACTTCTTTGCCTGCGGCCCCGAGCCCATGCTGAAGGCGGTTTGGAAAAGCACGAGCACGTCGGGACAACTCAGTTTTGAGGAGCGCATGGGCTGCGGCTTCGGCGCCTGCATGGGCTGCTCCTGCAAGACGCTCACCGGATACAAGCGCATCTGTAAGGACGGCCCCGTTTTGCGAAAGGAGGAGATCCTGTGGGAAGCATGAACGTGACCCTCTGCGGTATTGAGTTGGATAATCCCGTGATCCCGGCCTCTGGCACCTTTGGCTACGGTTATGAGTTTGCGGAACTTTATGACATTAACTGTCTTGGCACCTTCTCCTTCAAGGGAACGACCCGCGAGCCCCGTTTCGGCAATCCCACGCCCCGCATCGCGGAATGCACATCGGGCATGATAAACGCCGTTGGGCTGCAAAATCCCGGCGTAGAACGGGTCATATCCGAAGAACTGCCCCGGCTCAGTCAGACGTTCCACAAGCCCGTTATGGCAAATGTCAGTGGATTCTCCGTGGAAGACTACGCCTATACCTGCCAGCGGCTGGACAAGCAGGAGCAGGTTGGCTGGCTGGAGGTTAACATCAGTTGTCCCAACGTCCACGGCGGCGGCATGAGTTTTGGCACCGACCCCGCCGCAGCCGCCTCGGTAATCCGGGCGGTGAAGGCGGTGACGACCAAGCCGGTGATCGCCAAACTGTCCCCCAACGTCACCAATATCACCGCCATCGCAAAGGCCTGCGAGGAAGCAGGTGCCGACGGCATCAGCTTAATCAACACGCTTCTGGGCATGCGCATCGATCTCAAAACCAAAAAGCCGGTGATCGCCAACACCATGGGCGGCTTTTCCGGCCCGGCTATCTTTCCCGTCGCTTTGCGTATGGTCTATCAGACGGCTCGTGCAGTAACGATCCCCGTGATCGGCATCGGCGGTGTCAGCACGGCGGAGGACGTGATCGAAATGATGCTTGCCGGCGCCACGGCGGTAGAGGTCGGCGCGGCCAATCTGGTGAATCCCTTTGTCTGCCGCGACATCATTCGGGATCTGCCGAATGTGATGGAACGCTATCAAATCCACGCCCTGCGTGATATCATAGGAGGAACGATTGCATGGGAAAAGATGTGATAATTGCCTGCGACTTTGCCGGCGCGCAGGAAACTTTTGCCTTTCTCGACCGGTTTGCCGGGGAAAAGCCCTTTGTCAAGATCGGGATGGAACTGTTTTATGCCGAAGGACCGGAGATCGTCCGGCAGATCAAAGCCCGCGGCCATAAAATTTTTCTCGACCTCAAGCTGCACGACATCCCCAACACGGTAAAAAAATCCATGGCCGTGCTTTCCAGCCTGAATGTGGATATCTGCAACCTGCACGCCGCAGGCACCGGCGCCATGATGCGCGCCGCGCTGGAGGGACTGACCCGGTCAGACGGAACGCGCCCGCTGCTCATCGCCGTGACTCAACTCACCTCTACCGATCAAGAAGCCATGGAGCAGGATCTCTGGATCCGTGAGCCCATCGACCAGGTGGTCATGCACTATGCGGAAAACGCAAAAAACGCGGGACTGGACGGCGTTGTCTGCTCGCCGCTGGAAGCGGAAAAGGTTCATGCCCGCTGCGGCGCGGGATTCCTTACCGTTACGCCGGGGATCCGGTTTGCCGACAGCGCCGCAGGCGACCAGAAGCGTATTACCACCCCCGCCATGGCAAAGGAACTGGGCTCGGATTATATCGTAGTGGGCCGCCCCATCACGGGTGCGCCCGACCCGGTGGCCGCTTACCGCCGGTGTGTCGCGGAATTTGTAGATTGACTGAAATAAGGAGGAAATCGCGTGGAAGAACTGCAAACAATCATTGCAAAAGACCTGCTGTCCATCGGCGCCGTGTTTTTACGACCCAATGAGCCCTTTACCTGGGCCAGCGGCATCAAAAGCCCGGTTTACTGCGACAACCGTCTGACCCTGACGGCTCCCGCCGTCCGCACCGATGTGGAAAACGGGCTTGTCCAGTTTATCCGGGAGCACTATCCTCAGGCGGAAGTTCTAATGGGTACCTCGACGGCAGGTATCGCTCACGCCGCCATTGTGGGACATCTGATGAACCTGCCCATGGGCTATGTACGCTCCGGCAACAAGGATCACGGACGGCAAAACCGCATTGAAGGCAAGCTGGAGCCCGGCCAGAAGGTCGTGGTGGTGGAGGATCTGATCTCCACGGGCGGAAGCGTCATCGAGGTGGTGCAGGCCCTGCGGGAGGCGGGCGCTCATGTGCTGGGCGTGGTTTCCATCTTTACCTATGGCATGAAAAAGGGTCTGGAGCGGCTGAAGGCTGAAAACGTGACCAATTACTCCCTGACGAATTTTGACTGTATCGCCAGCGTGGCAGCGCAGGAAGGCTATATACAGTTGGAAGATATGCAACGGTTGCTCGCATTTCGCGACAATCCCAATGACGAAAGCTGGATAGGAGGAACATTATGAGAAGCTTGATTGACGTACAAGACCTGAGCACGGGCGAGATCGACGAATTGATCGCCACCGCCTGCGACATCATCCAAACCCCCGCAAAATACAGCGAGGCCTGCCATGGAAAAAAGTTGGCGACCCTGTTTTTTGAGCCGTCTACCCGCACCCGCCTGAGCTTTGAAGCGGCAATGTACGAGTTGGGCGGCCATGTGATGTCGGTTTCCAGCGGCGCCACATCTTCCGCCGCCAAGGGCGAAAGCGTGGCCGATACCGCCAAGACCGTGAGCTGCTATGCCGACATCATCGCCATGCGCCATCCGAAAGAGGGCGCGCCTTACGTTGCAGCCCAGAACGCCAGCATTCCGGTGATAAACGCCGGCGACGGCGGACACAACCATCCCACCCAGACCTTGACCGACCTGCTGACCATCTATCGGGAAAAGGGTCATTTTGACAACCTGACCGTTGGCTTCTGTGGGGATTTGAAGTTCGGCCGCACGGTGCATTCCCTTATCAGCGCCATGTCCCGCTATGCCAACGTCAAGTTTGTCCTGATCTCGCCCGAGGAACTGAAAGTTCCCAGCTATGTCAAGAGCGAATATATCAAGAAAAAGGGCATCCCTTATGTGCAGACCGAAGAACTGATGGACGTGATCGGCGATCTGGACATCCTGTATATGACCCGTGTGCAGCGGGAGCGTTTCTTCAACGAGGAGGATTATCTCCGGCTGAAGGACAGTTATATTCTCGATCCCAAAAAGCTGGAGCAGGCCAAGCCCGATCTGTGCATCATGCATCCCCTGCCCCGCGTCAATGAAATCAGCGTCGCCGTGGACGACGATCCCCGCGCCTGCTACTTCAAGCAGGTTCTCAACGGCAAATACATCCGCATGGCTCTGATTCTGAAACTTTTGAAGGAGGCTGGCACACTATGAACATCGACTCCATTTCCAACGGTATCGTCATCGACCACATCAAGGCCGACAACGGCATGAAACTGTATGATCTTCTCAATCTCGGAAATCTGAACTGCTCGGTTGCCATCATCAAAAACGTCAACAGCAAAAAAATGGGCAAGAAGGATATCATCAAAATCGACGCGAACATCCCCATTGATCTCAATGTGATCGGTTTTGTGGATCCCGACGTTACTGTCAATATCATCCACGACGGCAAAGTGGTCGAGAAGAAAGACATCGGCATGCCGGAAAAATTAGTGAACGTGATAAAGTGCAAGAATCCCCGCTGTATCACCTCCACCGAGCAAGAGCTGGTTCATATCTTTAAACTGGCCGACGCGGAAACCAAAACCTATCGCTGCATTTACTGCGAAACCAAGGCCAACATCTGACAAATTGGTATATCTTTGCCGAAAAGCCTCTCTGCTTTACAGCGATTGCAACAGATAGCAATCCGGCGGTGCAACATGCACCGCCGGATTGCTTTAGTTGTTTTTCAGGATCGTCATGGGGTCGATCAAAAGACCGTTTTCCGTCATCTCCAGATGCACATGGCAAGGCAACGCGCTTTCCGTCGCCATGGTGTTTCCCGCACGTCCGATGGTCTGGCCGGCAGACACCGAGGCGCCCTCTTTGATCCCGTCGGTAGCCGCCAGCCCACAGGTCAGACTCTTGAGTCCCGCGCCATGATCGATCAAAACGCAGTTTCCCTGCATTACGTCGGTAAAAACCCGTTCCACCGATCCTGCCAGCACCGCCAGCACCTCGTCGCCCTCATCACATTGAAAATCCACCCCATTGTGCGTGCGCCAATCGCCCATGGTTTCGTCCGCGATCAATTCGCCGCCGGAATAAGGGCGGATAATTTCGCTTTCCCGCACGGGAAGCGCAAAAACCGGCTGCTTAACCACAGCAGGCGCGCTCACCTGCACGGTGGAAGGTACGGCAGGCTTCTCCGCAGCCTCCTGCGCCGCGCTTTCTTTTGCGGGCTCATACACCGGCGCTGCGGGCCGCTTGGACGGAGTCCGATCCTCGCCGGTTTCCTCGTGATCGTATTCCGGCTGCAAAACCGTTTGCGGCCGGTCCTCCGGGATTCCCGCTATGCTGCCGGAAACGCTTTCCGGCACATCGTCATCCCGCTGTGCGAGGATCGGCGCGGAAACCTTTTGTTCGGTTCCCGTAAAAAACAACACATATCCCGATACGCCGATGGCAAGAACGCAGAGTCCCAAAATGATGTAAAACCCCTTGTCCTCCAGAAATGCCACCAGCCGCTGTCTAAACGTACCATTCTGCATATTATGCACCTCCGGCAATAGTATCGCCGGAGAAGGGCGCGTTTATACCTCACTCGACCGCCGGTTAAGCTGTGTTCCGGGATAATAATGGGAAAGAATCGTTTCAAAACCTTCGCCCGATAGCGCCATATGGCGCGCGCCAAACTGGCTGAGTCCCACGCCGTGACCATAACCGACAGTGGAAAAAATCAGATCACCGTCCGCCGCCCGGATGGTAAAATTTGTGGAATTGAGATCAAAGCACTGGCGAATCTCCCTGCCGCTCACCCGCACACCGCCCACGGTAAGATACTTTACACCGCCTGCCGGCGAACGCTCTGCATCGGTGATCCACTCCTCCGGCCGGTCGGAAAAAGAAGCTTCTGGATGCCGGGCCGCCACCGCATCGCGGAACACGCTTTGCGCCACGCGAACCTCGCCCAGATACTTGCCGCAGGCCTGCCCGCCGGGGCTGTCCACGTTCACCAGATAAGGCAATTCCGTCCCCCAGACATCATACGCGCTCTCGGTCTGCCCGGCAGACGCGGCGCAAAACACAGCGGCGATCGGTTCGTTTTGATAGGTAAGAATCAAGCCGTCGGTTTCTTCCACGGCGCGGGAAATGCGCTGGGAATAAACTTCCGCGCTGTCGCCCCACACGGCGGCCGCCTGCGCCGCAAGATCAAGAAAGGCCTCACAGTGTGCGGGATCGGTGCAAAGCTGCGCGCCGTGATGAACGTCTTCGGTTTCGGTTGCCATCGCCATTTTATACAGCGTATATGTACGTGCGGCAACGGCCTGTGCCTTCAACGCCTCTTCCGGAAAATCCGCCGGCATTTCCGCCGCCAAAACGCCCTCCAGATAGTCTCGCAGCGTCATGGTTTCCAGCCGTTGTCCATCCCACACGGTGACGGTCTCTTTTTCATCAAAACGTGTTGTCCCGGCCGGAAAAGCCGGAGAGGACTCCGCTGCCATGGGATAGCTGCGCGACACAAAATCAGGCGAAACCGAAGGCTCGACGCTTTTCAACGGGAGCGCGGCCACCAGCGCCGGCGTCAACAAGGCGAAAATCGTAAGCAGCGCGGAAAAACGAAGCAATTTTTTCATAAACCCATTCCTTTTTTCATTTCCGTATGATATACTGTTTCCAGATCGTTTTGGAGAAAACGTCTGCTTTTTCTCTCATAGGATATGAGAAATCACAGAATAATATGTTGGTGACTGCTATGAAAAAAATCCCCCCGCTATCTATTGAGTATTGGATCCTGACTCTTTTGTGCGGGATCGTCGTCGCGCTGTTTCGGATGAAAAGCGGCGTAAGTTCCGGTCTTCTGATCGTCGGCGCAGCAGCGGCGCTTGTGCTCTGCGCCGCCGCTTTCCTGACGCAGCGTTTTTTCTCGAAACACAGCATTCCCCAGGCTGAGCCAAACCGCCTGACTTTTGCCATGATCGCCTGCGCCGGATTTTTATTTCTGGGCGCGGCGCTCCTGTTCTTTGTCAAGGGGAGCGGCTCTTCCCTGCTTCGGGCTGTAATGGCTGTGTTTTCCGCCATTACGGGCGTCGCGTCGCTGATGCGGCTTTCGCAGCGGGACAAAACCGAGCTGGCCGCCGGATATTCCCTTATCCCGGTCTTTTTGGTGGGATTTTATCTTCTGATGCTCTATCGCGGCAACGGCGACAACCCCTATCTTGCACAATTTGGCTGTGAAATCGCTGTTTTTTTGCTGGCGCTGATTGGGATCTATGCCTCGGTGGCCGGCTGGTTTTTGAAGCCGCGTCCCAGTCTGCGTCGCGTCGGGATGAGTTGGGGGCTGGCGGCCTGTGTGCAGGAACTGGTTTTTTTCGCCCTGCGCCCGGCTGACATTCTTTCTGTCCGAAGCATGTCCCTTGGTACGATCGTTTTGCTTGCGGCCTGTGGATGCCTGTTGAGCGCAGCGCTGCTGGCGCCGCCGCAACTCTTTCCAGAGCCTGTGGAATCAGAATCCACCGACCAATCCGATATGAACATATCTGAAGAATAACGCAAAAATACTCCGCAAAAATGCGGAGTATTTTTTTCAAAGCGCCAAAGTGTTCTGCTTACCGCCTTTTTTGCATAAGCATCGGGATAAGAAGCCGATCAGTCGAACAAAGGAGGATTTTCCATGGGCAAGATTAAAATCGGTATTTTGGGCGCCACAGGCGCCGTCGGCCGAGAAATGCGAACGGTGTTGGAAGAACGGGGATTTCCGGCGGATGAGGTGCGATTTATCGCCTCGCCAAAAAGCGCAGGACTCTGCCTCCCCTTTTGCGGAGAAAGCATCCCCGTAATTGAAGCCTCAGACCGGGCCTTTTCAGGCCTGGATCTTGTTCTCGGCGCGGCAAGCCGCGACGTTGCGCTGCATTTTGCCCCGGCGATAAAAGCGTCCGGCGCGGTTTTTGTGGATAATTCCAGCGCATTTCGGCTGGAGCCTTCCGTCCCGCTGGTAGTTCCCGAGATCAACCCGAAAGACGCTCTTTCCCATGCGGGGATCGTTGCAAACCCCAATTGCACCACCATCATCACGCTGGTGGCCATTCACGCGCTGGCAAAGGAAAGTCCGGTGGAGGCCATCATCGCCTCGTCATATCAGGCAGTCAGCGGCGCCGGCGCAAACGGGCCCAAAGAACTGCTCGCCCAAACCGCCGCTATCGCCGCAGGGCAAACACCCATTCCTCAGGTCTTTCCCTATCCCATCGCATACAATGTGATCCCGCAGATTGGTGGCGAAGAATACGCGGGCTATACCTCCGAAGAAATGAAAATGCAGAACGAGGGACGGCGAATCCTGCATTTACCCGAGCTGAAAGCAAGCTGCACCTGTGTGCGGGTTCCCGTGATTCGCTCCCACAGCGTTTCCGTTACGCTACGCACCAGAGAAACCATTTCTGCGGAGCGGGCGCGGACACTGATTGCCAAGGCGCCGGGCTGCCGTTTAGCAGACGATCTGGCAAGCGCCTGCCATCCCATGCCGCTGCACACATCCCAGCAGGATCTGGTGTATGTGGGCCGGATCCGAAAAGACCTGACACAGGAACGCGGGTTGTGCCTCTGGTGCTGCGGCGATCAACTGCGCAAAGGCGCGGCCACCAACGCCGTTCAAATTGCAGAGTTGTTGATTCCCTAAGATAAAAATACAGCAGGCCCGCGGCGAATGCCGCGGGCCTGTGCTGATTGCCTGCGCTGTTTTGCCATATTGGCAATATTGGCGACCGCGTCGTCATCTCCGGCAGGCA
>JAFZPW010000131.1 GCA_017552495.1 Clostridia bacterium
GAATACGACCAATTCATCCTCGATCGCATCTTCAAAATCTATCTTTGAATCTGTGATCGCATTGAGCTTATCCGCGATAAGCTCATCGTCACCTTCAACGCATGGTATAATGCTATATTGCATTTAGAGTTCCTCCATAAACTGCGATTTATTATGCTCATTATACTGTTGCTGACCGACGGAATCAATCATTTTCTTAAAAGCAAAAGAGAGGCGCTTTTTTCGCTCTTTGATTGAATTTTTCTCAGGAAACTGCTAAAATACATAAAAGAACATAACGACTCTCACAAAAGACTCAAAAGCTGATAGAGCCAGTGAGCCGCCACGCCGGCGCACAAACCGCCCACGGTGTGGCTGGCGATGGCCTTGCTGATTAGTTTGTTGCAGTTCAGGCTGTTCATCATGGAAACGTGGGTGCTGAGATAGCCGCTCCAGCACATGCACATGGCGGTGAACACGGCGATGTCGCCTGCGTTGGCCAGACCGCCGGACACGAGCTGCGCCGTCATGCTGGTGGCGGCGCCCGCCGCGCCCAGGGCGGTGATGGGAACGCCCACGCACTCCGGCGTGGAAAAGCCGAACAGCGGCTTGAGGATAAAGCCGGCCTTATCCGCCAGCCAGGGCAGCAGATGCACGCCCTCGCAGGCGGCGCCGGTGTAGCCGCCGCTCTCGGCGGGGCCGTTGGTGAGCATCATCACAACGGTGCAGATAATCAAAACGCCGGGGATAATATTCAGCCCCATTTTTACGCCGCTTGTGCCGCCCTCCAGCAACGCGCCCATAAAGCGGCTGCCCAGATTGCCCTCGCGGATGGGGCGGGTTCGGACGCCGCCCGCGGCGGGGCGCGCGCCGGGAATCATGTCCTCGTCCTTGCCATAGAGCTTCGCGGTGAAGCGCAGCATCATGCGGGTGCTCACCACGCTGCCCACCACGGCGCCCGCCAGACCCACGGCCACGGGCAGCAGATAGGATTCGCCCGAAACGGCGGACAGGCTGATCATATAAGTACAGACGATGAGCCCCATGCCAAAGGCCGTCCCCAGGTTGGTGAGAGCGGGAAACTGGTATTTTTTGAACAGACTTTTGAAATAGCGGTCTTCCGCCAGAGCCAGAATCGCCGGGTTATCCGACAAAAAGGTGGTGACCACACCCACCGAGGCCGCTCCGGGCAGACCGTAAAGCGGCTTCATCAGCGGGTCGAGCACCCGGTTGGCCAGCGCCACTACGCCGAACTCCGAACACAGGGCCGACACCGCGCCCATAAGAACGCAGATGGCCATAAGATAAAAAACCGTGTTCATTAAGAGGGAATAGGCCGTATTCATAAAGGTGTTCAGGGCGTTTGCCACACCCATCTGCACCGCAAAAAACACAAAAAAACCGATCAGGCACACAAGAAATACAAAATTTTCCGCGCCGATCTCTTTCTTTTGCAGCGTGTTCTCCTGCTGTTCCCGTTCCTCCATGCTTGCATCCTCCTTTGCCGCGCAAAGCGACCCACTTCAAAGTAATGCAAGACACAAAAAAAGTAAAGTTAACAGTTTTCATTCGGAAGGTGAGAAATTTTTATGACATTATCCACCTGCGACGTTCTGTTGAAAATCGTCGAAACCGGCAGCCTTGCCCGCACGGCGGAGGCGCTGGGCTACACGCCCTCGCGCATCAGCCAGATCCTTTCCGCCGCCGAAAGCGAGCTGGGGCTGCTGCTCTTTCACCGGGGACGGCCCACCTTGCTGCCCACCCGGGAATGCGAGGCGCTGCTGCCCGCTTTGCGGGAGCTGCAGGAGAGCGAGACCATCTTTTCCGAACAACTCAGCCGCCTGAAAAATCTTCAGATCGGCACCATCCGCATCGGCGCCTTCACCAGTCTTTCCTGCCATTGGCTCCCGGCGCGGCTCAAGGCCTTTCGCACCCGTTATCCCGGGATCCGCTTTGATCTGCGGCTGGGCCACCGGGATCAGATCGTGGACTGGACGCGGACCGGCATCATCGACGTGGGTCTGATGGAGGACCCCCAAGCGCCTGAACTTTCCTTTACGCTGCTGCAGGAAGACCCCTATGTGGTCGTGGTGCCTGAGCAGCATCCGCTGGCTGCCTGCGAAAGCGTCGCCTATGACCGGCTTGCCGGCGAAGCCTTTCTCTTTCTCGAGCCCGAGGACAACCGGGCGGTGGAGGAGGCGCTGGCCCGGGACGGCTTTTTTCCCACGGTGGACTATCGGGTGAAGGACGACTACACCATCATGGCCATGGTGGAATGCGGCCTCGGCGTCAGCATTCTGCCCCGGCTGGTGCTCAACCGCTCGCCTTATCGCATCTGCGCCGTGCCCTTCGATCCGCCTCACCTTCGCCGGATCGGCTTTGTTTTGCGGAAAAACGGCCGTCTTTCTCCCGCCACCCAGCGGCTCATCGCCTTCTGGCGGCAGGAGCAGGAGGGATCGTCCGCACCGGAAAAAGGAGATTGCACATGATTTTGCCCTGGAAGATCGTAACGAGCGCCGATTACGCCGTTTCCCGCTGGTCGGGCGGCGTCACCACCCAGCTCGCCATCTGGCCGCCCGAGGCGGTTTACGCGGAGCGGGACTTTCTCTGGCGGGTGAGCTCCGCCCGGGTGGAGACCGCAACCTCGGACTTTACCCCGCTGCCCGATTATGACCGGCTGATTGCCCCGCTGGAGGGAGAAATGACCCTTTGGCACGACGGCGGCGCGCCCGTAACGCTGACGCCTTTTGCCGTCCACGCTTTTTCGGGAGCCTGGGATACCCGCTCGGCGGGGATCTGCACCGATTTTAACCTGATGCTCCGCCGGGGCCGGGCCGTGGGAAGCATGGAGGCGCTGTTTCCCACAGGGCCGCTGGCACTGGAGGCCGGGCCGCGGGAGGAAACGCTGGCGCTCTATTGCGTCCGGGGGCGCTGTGTCGTGTCGGGCGGGAAGGCCTGCAGCCGCCTGCGGGCGGGGGAAACCCTGCTGGCGCGTCAAAGTCTGCCTCTTTTGCTGGAGCCCGAGGGCGGCGCGCCCGCCGCGCTGATGCTGTGCCGCGTGCGGCTTTGCGGAACGGAATAATCGGGCCGCTGCGAGATTTTTCGACGCGCCTCTTGCAATTTAAGCGGCCCCTTGCTATAATAAAAACATTCTTGAATAGGGTTTTTCAGTGCTGCGAAGCTTTTCGCTTCGCAGAAGAGGGAATCGGGTGAAACTCCCGAGCGATCCGGTCACTGTGAACGGGGAGCGCGGCAAAGCGCGGCCATTGTGTGTTACGCATGAGAAGGCCTTGCCGCAGCGTCGATCCGCAAGCCAGGAAACCTGCTGAAAAACGTGGGAAAACCTCCGAAGAAGGCATGAACCACGGCGATTTGTCGTGCGGGCCGAAGCCCGCGGTTTTGTTGTGTCTGCTTTTTCGGAAGGCAGGCACTTTTTCTGTTATCCGATTTTTGGAAGGAGCGTTTGGTATGATCCATCTTTGCCACAGATTTTCTGCGATCCTGGCCGCTTTTGCGGCGCTGGTCTGCGTCGGCCTGTCTGTGCCCGCCGCCGCGGAATCCTATGCCGACGGCGCCTATTCCGTTCCCTTTGCCGTGGAGGGGCTGGGGCGGCATAATATCGCCCATCCCACCGCCACGCTGCATGTGGAAAACGGCGCCCTCTATCTGGATTTTACGCTGGAGCGGGTCGATCCCAGGGATCACGCGCCGCAATATGATTTTCTCACCACGGAATACGGCGATTTTGTCCCCGTGCTGGACGAGGCCGCCTTTACCTGTACCTTTCAGCGGGTACAAATCCCCCATCTGGGTCGGGTGGAAGTGACGGCGCAGACTTCGGCCATGTCCCAGCCCTACGGCATCGATTATGTTCTGGTGATCGACGGCTCCGCCGTCCCGGCGGCCGAGCCTCCCGCGCCTGCGGAGGAGCCCGCCCCCGCCGAATCCACCGCGCCCGAGAACGATCCCGCCCCGGCGGAAGTACCCGCGCCCGCGGAAGAACCCGCCCCCGCGGAAGAACCCGATCCCCTGGAATCCGCCGCTCCCGCAGAGGAGCCCGCGCCGACGGAAGCGGCTTCGCCCACGGAGAATTCTTCACCCGTGGAGGAGACTGTGCCGGCGGAAGCACCCGCGCCGGCGGAGGCGCTTTCTCCCGCAGAGGAGTCCGCACCCGCCGGGCCGCGCATCGGACTGCCCATCGTCGTCGCCGCGAGCCTTGCGCTGCTGGTCTGCGTCTTTCTCTTAAAAATAACCCTTCCGAAAGGATGATCCGTATGTTCAAAAACCGCATATTCGCCGCGCTTTTGGCCCTTTGCCTGGCGTTGGGCGCCGCCTCCTGCGGCGGCGCACCCGCGAAAACGGGCGACGCGCCCCGGGTGGGCGATCTGCAATACACCGACACCCTGCCGCTGCGCTATGCCGACCAGTTTGCCGTCTATCATTACGCGGGAGGCTATTCCCTCATCGAAATGGTGAACAGCGACCGCATTCTGGTGGTGCCAGAAGGCAAGCCCGTTCCCGCCGGACTGGAGGAGGACGTCGTCGTGATACGGCAGCCGCTGCGGGATGTTTATCTGGCGGCCACCTCGGCCATGGCCCTGTTTGAAAGCCTGGACGCCATGGATCGCATCTCCTTTGTGGGCAGCAAGCACTGGTACACCGCCCGGGCGGCTGAGGCGCTGGAAAACGGCACGTTTGTCTATGCCGGAAAATACAACGCCCCCGATTACGAGCTGCTGCTGAACGGACAGTGCCGGCTTGCCGTCGAATCCACCATGATCCTCCACAATCCAGACGTGCGGGAGAAGCTCATCGAGCTGGGCATCCCCACCGTGGTGGAGCGCTCCAGTTATGAGGAGCATCCCCTGGGCCGCACCGAATGGATCAAGGTTTACGGCGCGCTTTTCGGCCTGGAGGAACGAGCTGAGGCCGCTTTTGCCGCGGAAGAGGAAAAGGTCCGGGCGCTGGAGGCGCTGGAGGGGACGGGCAAGACGGCGGCCTTTTTCTACGTCAACTCCGCCGGGAACGTGGTCACTTATAAAACCAGCGGCTATGTCCCCGCCATGATCCGCATTGCCGGCGGCGAATACGTTCCCGCCGATCTGGGCGCGGAGGACGACAGCAAGCTGAGCACCATCAATCTGAATATGGAGCAATTTTACGCTTCGGCCAAAGACGCCGATTTCATCATTTATAACTGCTCCATCGCCTCCCAGCTTTATACCGCAGCCGATCTGCTGTCCCTCAGCCCGGTGCTGGAGGATTTCAAGGCGGTAAAGGAAGGAAACGTGTGGTGCACCACCGAGAGCATGTTCCAGCAGACCGACAAAACGGGCACCATCATCCAAGAGATGAGCCGAATCTTTCACGGACAGACCGACGGGTCGGATCTGACCTATCTCTTCCCCCTGCGATAACCGAGGCGCTGCGTATGACAAAACAGACTGGTTTTCAGACGGCCCGTGCCCGTTACGCCGCCGTGTTTGCCGTGCTCCTGGCGGCCTTTGCGGCGCTTATCGTATGGAACATCAACACGGGCAGCGTCCATGTCCCCGTCCGGGAGATCGCCCGCATCCTCTTTACCGGCGCGGGAGACGATACCCAGGTGGGCATCGTGTGGAAGCTGCGGATGCCTCGCATCCTTGCCGCCGCCGTGCTGGGCGGCGGGCTGGCGCTTTCCGGCTTTTTGATGCAGACTTTTTTCGGCAATCCCATCGCCGGACCCTTTGTGCTGGGGATTTCCTCTGGCTCCAAACTGTGCGTGGCGCTGGTGATGATCGTGGCGCTGCGGTATTTTTCCTTTGTTTCCTCGTGGATGCTGGTGCTGGCCGCCTTTGCCGGAGCGCTCACCGCCATGGCCTTCGTGCTGCTGGCCGCCCGCGCCATCCGGCAGATGTCCATGCTGCTGGTAGCGGGTATCATGATTAGTTATATCTGCTCGGCCGTCACCGAGTTTCTCATCGCCTTTGCCAAAGATTCCGACATCGTAAACCTGCATTCCTGGAGTCAGGGCAGTTTTTCTGGCACCAAATGGAGCCATGTGGGGGTGTTTTCCGCCATTGTGCTGATTTGCCTGGTGCTGGTCTTTTTCATGAGCAAGCCCATCGGCGCCTTTCAGATGGGCGAAAGTTATGCCCAGAGCATGGGGGTCAACGTCCGGCGGTTCCGGGTGGCGCTCATCTTCCTTTCCAGCCTGCTGGCCGGATGCGTCACCGCCTTTGCCGGGCCGATCTCCTTTGTGGGCATCGCCGTACCCCATCTCATCCGGCTGCTGCTCAAAACGGAAAAACCCATTCTGGTGATCCCGGCGTCGTTTTTGGGAGGCGGCGTATTCTGTCTGTTCTGCGATTATATCGCCCGCACCGCCTTTGCTCCCACCGATATGCCCATCAGCACCGTCACCGCCCTGTTCGGCGCGCCGGTGGTCATCGTCATGATGATCCGGCGGCACAGGGCGCGGCTGTAAGAGGAGGCGCGGCATGAACGACGCTTATTTCCGCACCGAGGGCCTGACGGTGGGCTACAACGGCAAGCCCCTGATCCGCGACATCGCCCTGGGGCTGCGCGCCGGGGAGATCCTCACCCTCATCGGGCCAAACGGCTCGGGCAAATCCACCATTTTGAAAAGCATCACCAAGCATCTTTCCGCCATCCGGGGCGACGCCTTTATCGCCGGCGCCTCGGTGAACGCCATGAACTACAAGGAACTGTCCAAAAAACTGGCGGTAGTGCTCACCGAGCGGCTGCGGGGCGAGCTTTTGACCTGCTGGGACGTGGTGGCCACCGGCCGCTATCCCTATACCAACACGCTGGGTCTTCTGCAGCAGGAGGATCGGGAGCGCATCGCCGCCGCCATGGAGCGGGTCCATGCCGCCGACCTGGCGGACAAGGATTTTTCCGCCGTCAGCGACGGCCAGCGTCAGCGCATCCTGCTGGCCCGGGCCATCTGTCAGGAGCCCGAGATCCTGGTGTTGGACGAGCCCACCTCGTTTCTGGATATCCGGCACAAGCTGGAACTTTTGGGCATTTTGCGTTCGATGGCAAAGGAAAAGGGGATCACGGTTATCCTTTCGCTCCACGAGATCGACCTGGCTCAGAAAATTTCAGACAAGATCCTGTGCGTCAACGGCGAGACCATCTCGCATTTCGGCACGCCAGACGAGATCTTCCGGGAAGAGATCATCAACCGGCTTTACGGCATGGAAAAAGGATCCTTCAACCTCACCTTCGGCAGCGTGGAGCTGCCGAGACCCGAGGGAGAGCCAAACATCTTCGTCATTTCCGGCTGCGGCAGCGGCGTGCGCCTGTTCCGCCGTCTGCAAAAGGCGGGTCTGCCCTTTTACGCGGGAATTTTGTATGAAAACGACGTCGATCTGCAGGTGGCCGCTCCGCTGGCGGCCCGGGTGATAACCGAAACGCCTTTTTTTCCCATCCGTGACGAAACCTATGAAACGGCGCTTTTGCTGATGAAGAAATGCGAGGCCGTTGTCTGTGCCGGCGTTCCCATCGGCGAGAGCAACCGCCGTCTGGGAGATCTGATCCGCGAAGCCGGTGCGCTGGGTCTTTTGAAGGAGGAAGACGCGCTGTTTTCCGCCGCCCAGCCGTAAACCCATAAAAACATATATTTTTTGGCCGCGCTGCGGCCTGAAAGGAGATTTGTATGAAACGCACAACCAAAACCCTCGCCGCTCTGCTGCTGGCGCTCGTGATGATCGCCTGCGCGGCGCTCCCGGCCTTTGCCGAGAACGCTTACGCTCCCTACGAGGGAGAGGCCGTCAGCTTTATCAAGGCCGACGGCAGCCCCTTCGGCATGTTCACCGCCCAGGAGGGCACCACCGCCGCGCTGGACGGCGACAAGGTGGTCATCCACTATGTCCCCAAGAACACCACCGTCTACAACGCCCTGCATCTGGGCCCCATCGACGACGCCGAACTGACCAGGGACGTGAGCTTCAACGCCGACGGCTCTTTTGACATCACCCTGCCCAAGGATAAGTGCGGCTTCGCCATCCC
>JAFZPW010000132.1 GCA_017552495.1 Clostridia bacterium
GCTCGGGAGCCACAAAGGGGCCCTTTTTCACACTTCTGCCCATATTATTGTGCTCCTTTCAATTATTTACCGTTACGACGCTTGACGATCTGCTTGTCGGTGCGGTGATTCTTCTTGCGGGTCTTGTAACCCAGCGCGGGCTTACCCCAGGGGGTAACAGGGCCGGGACGGCCGATGGGGGATTTGCCCTCGCCGCCGCCGTGGGGGTGGTCAACCGGGTTCATGACAGAGCCGCGGACGGTGGGACGGATGCCCAGATGGCGGGTCTTGCCGGCCTTGCCCAGGTTCTGGTTTTCCTGATCGATGTTGCCCACCTGGCCGATGGTGGCGCGGCAGCCCATCTTGATGTAACGGACTTCTCCGGAGGGCAGACGCACCTGCGCGGAAGCGCCTTCCTTGGCCATGAGCTGCGCGGCGCCGCCCGCAGAGCGGACCAGCTGGCCGCCGCGGCCGGGGATGAGCTCAATGTTGTGGATCATGGTGCCCAGGGGGATGTTGGCGATGGGCAGGCAGTTGCCGGGCTTGATGTCGGCGCCCTCGCCGGAAAGGATGACGTCGCCCACCTTCAGGCCCAGAGGAGCCAGGATGTAGCGCTTCTCGCCATCCTCATACCGCACCAGCGCGATGTGGGCAGTGCGGTTGGGATCGTACTCCAGCGTCAGGACGGTAGCGGGCATATCCACTTTGTCGCGCTTGAAGTCGATCACGCGGTATTTCTGCTTGTTGCCGCCGCCGTGATGACGGACGGTGATGCGGCCGTAGCTGTTGCGGCCGGCGGTCTTCTTGAGAGGCTCCAGAAGGCTCTTCTCAGGCTTGACCTTGCTCAGTCCACAATAGTCGGTCACCGTCATGTTGCGGCGGGACGGCGTCGTGGGCTTAAAGCTTTTGATCGCCATAGGTGTATTCACTCCTTAATCTTGTTTCGTTTTGCGCCGCCTTGGGCGGCATACGTTCGGCAGCGATGTTCGCTGCGCGATCCCAAGCGGGGTTTCCCGCTCTCGCCGGGAAGATCCCGATTAGACCATGCCCTCGAACAGTTCGATGGTCTTGGAATCCTCCGTCAGGCGGATGATCGCTTTCTTGCGGTCGGGCTTGCGTCCCATCTTGCCGGTGCGGCCGCGAACGGCCTTGCCGTTGACGTTGATGGTGTTGACGCTCTGAACCTTCACGCCGAAGATCTCTTCGATCGCCTTGCGGATCTCGACCTTGTTGGCGTCGGTGGCGACTTCAAAGACATACTTCTTATCGCCCACGGACTCCATGGACTTTTCAGTGATAACCGGGCGGATGATGATATCGTAAGCGGTTTTCATTTGGCATATACCTCCTGCAACTTTTCCACGGCCGCCTTGTCCACAACGAACTTGTCGGCCTTCAGGATGTCGTAAACGCAGATGATGCCGGAGAAGGTGGTCTTGACGCCGGGGATGTTGCGGGCGGAGAGAACGACGTTCTTCTCCACATCGTTGGTCATGACCAGGGCCTTGCCCTCGGCGCCAACGGCCTTGAGGAAGTTGACCATGCTGCGGGTCTTGATCTCGGGCAGCGCGATGCTGTCCACCACGACCATCTGACCGGCGGCCAGCTTGGCGCTCAGTGCGCTGCGGATGGCGAGCTGCTTGGTCTTCTTATTGAGGCGATAACTGTAATCCCGGGGCTTGGGGCCCAGCGCGATGCCGCCGTGGGTCCACTGAGGAGCGCGGGTGCTGCCCTGGCGGGCCATACCGGAGCCCTTCTGGCGGCGGGGCTTTCTGCCGCCGCCGGAAACCTCGGCGCGGGTCAGCGTGGACTGCGTGCCCTGCCGCTGATTGGCCAGATAATTCTTTACGTCGGCGTGCATGACGGCGGTGTTGGGCTCGATGCCGAAGACGCTGTCGTTCAGTTCGATCTCGCCAACGACCTTGCCGGTCATATCTACTACATTCGTCTTAGCCATTGTCTTTCCTCCTCCCCGTTAGCCTCTTGCAGAAGCCTTCTGCGGGTTTCTGCCGGATGCCTTCTGCGGGTTCTTGCTGATGTCGGCGCCGGCCTGCTTGACCTTGATGTGCTTGACGGTGTTCTTGATGAACACGACCGAGCCCTTGGGGCCGGGGACCGCGCCGCGAATGGCGATCATGTTGGCCTCGGGATCGACCTTGACGACTTCAAGGTTCTGAACGGTGACCCGCTCGGCGCCCAGATGACCGGCCATCTTCTTGCCGGGCATAACGCGGGAGGGGTCGGTATTGGCGCCCATGGAGCCGACGGAGCGGTGTACGGGGCCCACGCCGTGGGTGTGGCACTGGACGTGTGCGTTCCAGCGCTTGACCACGCCGGCATAGCCCTTGCCCTTGCTGGTGCCGATGACGTCGATCTTGTCGCCGGCGGCGAAAACGTCGGCCTTGATGACGTCGCCCACGTTCATTTCGCTGGCCTTGTCCAGACGGAACTCCTTCAGATACTTCTTGGCGGAGACGCCGGCCTTGGCAAAGTGACCCTTCATGGGCTTGTTGGTCTTGCGGTCGGCCAGATCCTCAAAGCCAAGCTGGACAGAGGCGTAGCCGTCGTTTTCCGCGGTCTTCTTCTGCACCACGGTGCAGGGGCCGGCCTCAACGACCGTGACGGGGATGACGTTCCCCTTTTCGTCGAAGATCTGGGTCATGCCGATCTTCTTACCGATGATTGCTTTCTGCACGTTATTTCCTCCTTGCAGTGTTAGTGGTTGGTCAGTAGTACGGAGCGGTAACGGCGCCCCGCCTTCGCTTCTCAACATAACCTGTTCCCCGAACCCGGGGGACAAGGGTGCTGACAATTAAATAATAAAAAGGTGCGCGGGGTTTAGAGCTTGATCTCGATCTCGACGCCGGCGGGAAGATCCAGATTCATCAGGGCCTCAACGGTCTTCTGAGCGGGATTCTTGATGTCGATCAGGCGCTTGTGGGTGCGGCGCTCGAACTGCTCGCGGCTGTCCTTGTTGACATGGGGCGAGCGCAGGATGGTGACCACCTTTTTCTCGGTGGGCAGGGGGATGGGGCCGGAAACGGCGGCGCCGGTGCGCTTGGCGGTTTCCACGATCTTCTGAGAGGCCTGGTCGATGACGCTGTGGTCATAGGCCTTCAGCCGGATGCGCATGTTCTGCATGTCTGCCATGGGTGATTTCTCCTTTTCATACAATGTTTTGATCTGCGCGGAAGGATCGACATTGTACGGCTTGAAAGTCGTGCCACGCCGCCGTGTGTATCGCCCTTTGGGCATAACGAAAACCGGCGAGCTTATCATTCCGGCATGGCAAACGGAGGTTGGTTCCCACCGGGCTTCCCGGCCCGTGGCCGGCAGTTCCGCAGCTTAAAAGGGGACGCTTCCGCTTTTCTGCATTCCTATGGTCTTACCGCAAAGGGCAAGCTTCCGTTCAAGCCCGCCTTGTGTGGCAGGACGATAGGAACGCGACTTTCGGTGCCGCCCGATTGTCGGACTTACTCCACCGAAGTTACCCGCTTTCGCGGCAATCTCCGGCTTCATCGCGGCCTGTTTTCCGCAAACAGGCATACTGCGCCTTTCAAGGCGCTTTATCATCATATCAGCCGCGGGGCAAAAAGTCAAGGGTTTTTCACAAAATTCCAGAAATTTTTTTGTGAAAAACCGCCAAAGAAAACAGGCCCTATATCTTGTGTTTTTCTTGCGGATTTTGCCACAAAATCTTGCGATTTCAAAATTTTTTCTTT
Organism: Clostridia bacterium; assembly: GCA_017552495.1. GTDB lineage: Bacteria > Bacillota > Clostridia > Oscillospirales > Butyricicoccaceae > UBA4644. Next base: position 3,702 of record JAFZPW010000132.1, read on the forward strand.
TTATCAAACAAATGTTTGCTTTTTCGCTTTGGCTGTGCTATACTGGATTTGACAGAAATTCAACCCCTTGGAGGTGCTTTCATGAACAAGCTCAGCCCCATGCGGCAGCGCATTCTGGATTATGTCACCGCCTTTACCCGGGAAAACGGCTACCCTCCCACGGTGCGCGAGATCTGCGACGCCGTTGGCCTGCGCTCTCCCTCCACCGTCCACAGTCATCTCAAGATCCTGCAGGACGGCGGCTATCTGGAAAAGGGCCAGCACAAAACCCGCGCCATCTCGGTGCGGGGCGGCAGCGGGACGGCCTTTCGCTCGGTGCCCGTTTTGGGCACGGTCACGGCCGGCCTTCCCATTCTGGCGCAGGAGGATACGCTGGGCTACGTCCCTTACGACGGGCCCGAGCAGGGGGAGATGTTCGCCTTGCAGGTGCGGGGCGAAAGTATGATTGGCGCCGGCATTCTCGACGGCGACATTGTTCTGGTGCGGCGTCAGAACACCGCCATCTCCGGCCAGATCGTGGTGGCTCTTTTGGGCGACGAGGCCACAGTGAAGCGGCTCCGCCTGGCCAAAGACGGCGTATGGCTCCTGCCGGAAAACCCTGCTTTTGACCCCATCGACGGGCGGGAATGCACCATTTTGGGGCTGGTGATCTCTCTTTACCGCCCCAGAGTATGACCGATCCCGCCTTTTCCCGTGCCGACGCGCCTCTTTCGGCGCTTCCCGGCGTCGGCCCCCGGCGGCAGGCGCAGCTTCAAAAGCTGGGCCTTTTTGGGGTGCGGGATCTGCTGTCTCATTTTCCCCGGGATTATGAGGACTGGAGCCGCATCACGCCCATCGCGCAGTTAGAGGACGGCGCGGCGGCCTGTGTGCGGGGCGCCGTGGCCCGGTCGCTGGAGCTCGTTCGCAAGCCCGGCGGCAAAACCCTTTCCCGCACCGCCGTGTTCGACGGCACCGGCAAACTCAACCTCACTTTTTTTAATAATAAGTATCTCCGGCTCGATCCGGGCCGGGAATATCTCTTTTTCGGAAAAACAGTATTTTACGGCGGGATGCGCACCATGGCCAATCCCGAGATCGCGCCCCTTGACGCGGCGGGAAGCGAACCCGCGGGACTGAAACCGCTTTATCGCCTCACCGAGGGGATCAGCCAGCATTCGCTCCGCAAACTGATGGGCGAAGC
>JAFZPW010000133.1 GCA_017552495.1 Clostridia bacterium
ACCAGGGAACGGAACAGATCAAAGGTCTGAGCGGTGGGAATCACCGAGCCGTAACAGGTGACGTTGAAGGCCATGCCCAGAAGTTCCAGATGGGGCAGGTGAAACTCCACCAGTTCGGCCAGTTCCAGCAGGCCCGCTTCATCCCGGAAGAACACGCCCTCCCGCAGATCGCCCACGTCCACCATCAAAACCACCCGGTGCAGCGTATCCTGCCGGGCGGCGGCTGCTTCCAGCGCATGGAGCGTGGCGGCCTCCGAACAAAAACTCACGTCCGCAAAGCGGATCACTTCCTCCACCCGGGAGGCCATGGGCAAACGGAGCAGAATCTTTTTCTTGGCGGTCTTGGGATATTTTTTCAGATTTTCCAGCCGGGAATCGGCCAGATAGACGTTGGGCAGAGTCTCCAGCGCCCGAATCATCTCCGGTTCGGCGCAAAAGCACTTGGTGACAAACGCCATCCGGTCAATGCCGGCCTTTGCCGCCATGGCGCAGATCCTTTCGCCGTTTTCCCGCAGTTTGTTCAGGTCAACGATCAATCGAGGGTACATCGCAATCCTCCTTTTCCAGATCCATGTCCCGCAAAAGCAGTCTGCGCGCCGCCTCCTTATCGTGGCGGGACAGGACGCCCAGGGACGCCATATAATAATTCTTGTCCTCCAAAAGAGCCAGATTATGCGCCTTGGGGAACAGCAGCTTGCCTCCGTCGTTCAAGTGCCGCAGGCGCTCCATGATGGCCTTTCTTCCGGGCAGGCGGGTCAGCGCGCCGCCGGTTGCCACCAGATATTTTACCTGCGTCAGATCCTTGCCCTCGGCAAAGGTCTGGCGCCCATTGGAGCCGTAAGTATAGCGGAAGCGGCCCGCGTGGCGCTCCAGCGCGGCGGAAGCCGCGTGCCACGCAAGCTGCTCGGTAAGACGGAACTGCTCTTCGGTATCGGGAATGGCCTTGTAGTGCTGGAAAATGGGTTCGGCGTCCATACCGATCTCCTTGGAAAGCTGTTCCATGCCGATTTGCCTGGCCATACTGCGGGCGTTGACGAAAACGCCCAAATCGCCCTCCACCGTCCGCTTTGCCATGGGCTCGGGAGAAAGCTGGATACTGGCAATCTCCTCGCTGCCCTCGGTGACTGAATGCACGTCGGTGGTGGCGCCGCCCACATCCAGTACCACCAGGTCGCCTACCTCCTCGTACAAAAGGCGGGCGCATTCCATCACCGCGCCGGGGGTTGGAATGATGGAGCCGGTGACCAACTCCCGCACCTGCTCCATGCCCGGAGCGTGGACGATGTGCTTTTCAAACACCTGATGGATGATCTTGCGGGCCGGCTCGATGTTAAGCTCGTCCAGACGGGGATAGACGTTTTCGGTGAGATAGATTTCGGCCCCGGCATCCTGGAAGATGCGCTCGACCCGGGCCTGATTCTGCACGTTTCCGGCGTAGATCACGGGGACGTTTAAGTTCAGTTCCCGGATGCGTCTGGCGTTTTTCAGGGCGGTCTCCCGCTCGCCGTAGTCGGTTCCGCCGGCGATAAGGATCAGATTGGGATGAATCTCCCGCAGTTCCTCCAGATCCTCATCCTCCATGACCCCCGCCGTCACCAAATGCAGATTGGCTCCCGCGCCCAGCGCGGCCTCCCGCGCCGCCCGGACGGTCATGTCATAGACCAGCCCGTGTACCGTCATCCGCAGTCCACCCGCGGCGCTGGAGGTGGCCAGCATGGTGTGATATTCCAGATCGTCCCAGCCGTTTTTGCGGCATAGGTCGTCCATGGCGCCCCGCAGGCCCACGCGCACATCCCCCTGCAAGACGGAAGTGGGCGCCTGACCCTGTCCCAGAAAGAGCGGTTCTTTTCCGCCCAAATCATGGAAGGCGTTGACCACGGTGGTGGTGGAGCCGATCTCGGCCACCAAAACGTCAAGTTTCATAAGCACATCCTCTGTAAAAATGGGGGCGGCGGTCTCCCGCCGCCCCGTTCAGTTTGTCTGTCAAAAGCGGTCACCGCGGCCACTTGCCGGCGGCCTCCAGTTCTCTGCGGCGCTTGTTCCCCGTAAAATCACGGATTTTGCGGGGGCCCCGATTCAAATCGCTCCGGTCGGGGCACACAGCCCCTTCCTTCGCGGATGCCGACATTCGTCGGCAAGGTCAAGCGCACCCGGCTACAGATTTTTCTTTGCCGACGGTCACCGCGGCCACTTGCCGGCGGCCTCCAGCTCTCTGCGGCGCTTGACCAGGAAAGTAGCGTCGTGGATGCCCTTGGTGCCGCGGCCGAAGCCTGCGTCTGCGCCCATCTGAACGGCAATCTCGGGCGTGATCTGTGTTCCGCCCACGATAAAGATCAGCTTGTCGCGGACGCCCATTTCCCGTGCCAGCCGGTCAATATTGGCGATGTTCTTATAATGGATATCGTCATGGCTGATGATGGTGGAGGCCAAAATAGCGTCGGCGTCCAGTTCGATGGCGGCGTTCACCAGTTTTTCCACGGGAACCGAGGTGCCCAGATAATGCACCTTGATGCCGTATTTTTCGATGCCGCCGTGCTTGATGTCGATAATTTCCCGCAGGCCGACGGAATGTTCGTCGTTGCCCACGGTGCCGCAGACCACCGTCATGGGCTTGCGCTGGATATCGTCCCAAATCTCCTGCTCTGTGAGCACATCCGGCTCCTCGGGGATCTCCAGTTCATTGACATCCAGATCGAAGTTCACGCGACCCTTGATCTCCACGCGGGTGCCCTCGGCCTCCTGTAAAATCTCGCGGCTGATGACCTCGACCTCCTGCAGCCCCATCCGATGACCAACCTCCACGGCGGCCGCCTCGGCAATCTTTTTGGAGGTGGGGAAGAACATGGTAATCATCACGATGCCGTCGGCCAGCCACTCCATCTCGGGTTTGAGGGTGTGGCAGTTCTTTCCGCGGTATTTGGCCGTTTCGGCCATGCGGACGTTCACGTTGTCCTCTTCGTCCAGTTCGTCGATATAGACGATCTTCTCGGGATCCTCGAAGGTGCAGCCACCAATGAGCTTGGCGGGATCGCTGACGGCGGATTCATCATACTGGGCCACGTTGTTGTAGCCGTAGTGCGCGGTGACGGGAGCCATATAGTCCTCGGCGCGTTCGTAAACCGTACCTACGCCCACACCGCCGTCGATCTCGCGGAAGATGCCGTCGCCGCCCCGTTCGGAATAGAAGCCGGAGTCCACGAAAAAGCCCTGCTGCACGGCGTTGAAATAGCCGCCGGCCTCCAGAATTTCTTCAAAGAACAAAACGGCGCGCTCCTTGAGTTCCCGGGCCTTTTCCCGCAGGGGGCCGTCCTTCTTCAGCTCTACCATATCCATCAGGCCATCCAGTCCCAAAAGGGTCTGCTTTGCGGTGTCACAGGCCTCGATGTTATAGATGTGCCACGGCACATTACGGCCTTCGTCCGGGGTGATGGTAGACTGAATATCGGCGCTTGTCAGCTTGGAAATCAGCATATCCAGCACGTGGGTGACGGTGGCGTCCCGGGTAGAGGATTCCACGTATTTGGTATTCATCTGGGCGCGCATGCGATAGCCGGTAAACAGGTCGCGCAGCGCCACCGCGTAAGGCAGATCCATAAAGACCTCGGGCGCGGGGGTGGCGGAGGGGGGCACGGTGGACAGGCAGATGTTGCCCTTTTTGATGCCAACGTTATAAGAGAAAATGGCGTTAATGGCGTGCTGCACCATCAGTTCGGGCATGACCTTCCACGCCTCTCGGGCGGTGGCGTTGGCGTTGTGGGCGCCGTCGATCTGCGCCATGTCGGCCCAGGCGATGATTTTTTTGGATTCACAGGCGTCCACAAAGGAGCGCACCATGTTGATGTTGCGGTAAATGACGTTGTACTGCGGATCCTGATGGCAGCCATTGACGCCCTCTTCCGCAAACATGACGGCCACATCGGGCCCGGCCACGCCGGAGACATAGGAGTGATAGTTGATGGGGCGGCCGATCTCGTCCTCGATCATGTCAAGCGCCTTGCGCTGGGCGCGCACCTGCTTGCGTGTGATGGGGACGCCGCCGATGCCCTGGGGCGTGCCCTCGATGAGCCCATCGAAGTGGGACTGGCCGGCGGTGCGGATGACCATGATATGGTCGGCGCCGTGATGGGCGGCCATGCGCATGCGGCGGATGTCGTCCTCAAAGCGGCCGGAAGCAATCTCGGTGGTAATGGTGGGCATGGGCTGAGGGTCGATGTTGTCGAAATAGTGCGCGGTCATCAGACCGACGCTCTCCCCCTGCATAGGCTCGGAGATCTCCCGGTAATGGAAGGGGCCCATGTCCTGATTCTTGGCCTTTTTACGCCATACCCAGCCGCGGCGGCGAGGATGGTAATGCTCCAGATCCTGCAAAATCACCTCCACGTCGATGCGCTCGTGGGGATTGAGCTTGTAATCAGCCATTGTGCTTCCCTCCTTCAAAGAGTGTCTCGGCCTTGTCCCACAGCTCGCCTCTTGCCAGCGCCTTGCCGGCCTCCAGCAGCGGCATGCCCGCGGCTTTGGACAGACGGTAAACCACGTTGCCCACGCCGTGGGAGATCAGATTATGGGCGATGGCCTGCTCCACCATGGGCTTGGCCTCCAGGGAGGAA
>JAFZPW010000134.1 GCA_017552495.1 Clostridia bacterium
CCTGCTGCTTCGGATCGGCCGGACGGATCTTCTTTTTTGCGGAAGCGGCGATGGGAAACATCTCCTTTCGGCAGCGGTAAAAACAGATTTATGCCAGCAGCGACAGCGCGCACAGCCCCAGTGTCAGCAGGCAGGCGGCGATGACGATCTTCCATTCGCTCCAGCCGCACAACTCCAGATGATGGTGGATGGGGGCCATTTTAAAGACCCGCTTGCCGTGGCTGAGCTTGTAATAACCCACTTGAATGATATCGGACAGGGCCTCGATGATATAGACCATACCAACGGGAACGAGGATCAGCGGCATATTGTAGGCAAAGGCCATGGCGCAGACGGCGGCGCCCAAAAACAGCGAACCGGTGTCGCCCATAAAGACCTTTGCCGGGTGGCGGTTAAACAGGAAAAATCCCAGCAGGCTGCCCGCCAGCGCCAGGGCAAAGGCCGAGGCGCTGATGTCGTCCCGCAAAAAGACAAAGGCGAAAAAGGCCGCCACGATCAGCGTCACCGAGGCACACAGACCGTCGATGCCGTCGGTGAGGTTGACGGCGTTATCGGCGCCGATCATCACAACGACGCCGAAGGCCAGATAAAGTCCCCAGGGCAGGCGCAGGGTTTTTCCCACAAAGGGAAGATAGAGATCCGGCGTCAAATAGCCCATGACCCGCATCACCACCAAAAACAAAATGGCGGCGGCGATCTGCAGCAGCAGTTTTTGTCCCGGAGTCAGGCCCTGATTGCGCTTTTTACGGATCTTGGTCCAATCGTCCACAAAGCCCACGGCGGCAAACACCAAACTGAGTCCAAGCATCACCAGCGGGCGGTAATCGCCGTTGGCCAGCATCCCGGGCAGGCCGGTGAGCACCGTCAGCGTCATGGCGATGATAAAGATCACGCCGCCCATGGTGGGGGTGTTTTGCTTGCCCTTGTGCCAGGTGGGGCCGTCCTCCAGGATCTTTTGCCCGAAATGCAGCTCCCGCAGTTTACGGATCACGATGGGCGCCAGCAGCACAGCCACCAAAAACGACAGTCCCGCCATCAAAACGGGATACAGGTACTCCCTCATATCTTCTCTCTCCTAACTTCCTTTTCAGCGGTCCTGGAGCTCCTCCAGCGCCCGGGCCACCTCTTCCCGCTCGTCAAGATGGTGCTTGACGCCGCAAATTTCCTGATAGGTCTCCTGCCCCTTGCCCATCAAAACGATAATGTCGTCTGGCTGCGCGTTCTTCACCGCCCAGGCAATGGCCTCCCTGCGGTCTGGAATGACCTTATGGCGGTGCTTGGCAGGCATACCCGCCAGAATATCCTGGATGATGGCCTCCGGATCCTCCGAACGGGGATTGTCGGAGGTGACCACGCACAGGTCGCAGCCCTCGCTGCCAACCCTGCCCATCAGGGGCCGCTTGGTTTTATCCCGGTCGCCGCCGGCGCCAAATACGCCGATTACCCGGCCCTTGGCATAGTCCCGCACGGTGCGGAGGATATTCTCCATACTGTCGGGGGTATGGGAATAGTCGATCATCACGGTAAAATCCCGGCCGGTTGGCACGATCTCGGCGCGTCCCTTGACGCCGCGGGCCGTGCGGAGGGCGTCCACGGCGGTTTCCAATTCCAACCCCAGCGCCAGACAGCAGGCGATGGCAGTCAGACCGTTATACACCGAGAACATCCCCGGGATGTTGAGCCGCATCCGGGCGATATCGTTGTCCCGCACCAAAACGGCCTGCACGTTGTCGGGCTGCAGCTTGACGTTTTTTGCCACCAGCCGGGCCTCGTCGTGCTTAGCGGAAAAGGTGATTGCCGGACAGTTGACCCGCTGCGCCAGCCGTGTGCCGTAAGCGTCGTCCAAATTGATTACGGCAGTGTCGCAGCGTTCAAACAAAAGGGCCTTTGCCTCGAAATAATGCTCCATATCCCCGTGGAAATCCAAATGATCCTGCGTCAGGTTGGTAAAGGCCGCCGCGGCGTAATGCAGGCCCCGCACCCGGTCGAGCACCAGACTGTGAGAAGAAACCTCCATTACCGCATATTCACACCCCGCGTCCGCCATCTCCCGCAGCAGCGTATAAAGTTCCAGCCCGTCGGGGGTGGTGCGGTCGGCGGGCCGCAGCGCCTCGCGGATGCGGATGCCGTTGGTGCCGATGAGCCCGCAGGGGTGACCCGCCTGCTCCAGAATATGGCAGATCAGATGGGTTGCGGTGGTTTTGCCGTTGGTTCCCGTTACGCCCACCAGTTTGAGTTGCCGCTCGGGGTGGCGGTAAAAGGCGGCCGCCACGTCGGCCACGGCCGGACGGGTGTTTTCGGTAAGATAGACCGCCACGCCCTCGGGGATCTCCGCAGGAGCTTCTTCCGCCAAAACGGCGGCGGCGCCCCGCTCTATGGCGGCGGCAATAAAGCGGTGGCCGTCGCTCTGATATCCGCGAACGGCGATAAACAGACAGCCCTTCTCCGCCTTGCGGGAATCGCAGCAGATCGAGGTGATGTCCGCCTCTTTTTCCCGGGACACACAAGTCGCGGGAACGGTATGCAAAAGCTCTGTCAAAAGCATGGTAGTTCTCCTTTCCTGTTTCACTGGGCGCGCTGCGCCATATCTGTAGTTTCCACGGTGATTACGGCGCCGTAAGGCACCTGCTCCTGCGGGGAAACATCCTGTTTTGTAACGGTCTGTCCGCCTTCGGACACGCCGCCGGACACGCGAACGTAAAGTCCCATGCTCTGAAGCGTGTTTTTTGCGCCGGACAGCGTCATATTGTGAAGATCGGGGACGGTGACAAGTTTGTCGGGCTTGCTGCCGCCCAGATACAGGATCGCTTTGGTATTGCTGGCCACCACCGCGCCCGCCGCGGGGATCTGATCGGTGACGGTTGCCTCAGAGCCCACGCTGGCGCAGGTCATGCCCAGTTTTTTCAGGGTGGCCTCGGCGTCGCTGAGGGTCATGCCCGTGACATCGGGCATGGTGATACTGCGGGAATTTTGCTCCTCCGCCGTATAGATGGGATCGATTTCCAGATAAGGCAGCGCCTCTTCCAAAAAGCGCCGCACCACCGGGGCGGTGTTCAAACCGCCGGAGATGGGCTGGACGGTGGGTTCGTCCAGCAGCACCAGCACGGCGATTTTGGGATCGTCGGCGGGAGCGAAAGCCACGAAGGAGGTGACGTAAAGATCCTTGCCCTCTTTGTTCATATCAGCAATCTTTTCGGTGGTGCCTGTTTTACCAGCCACCCGGTAGCCGGCCACATAGGCGTTTTTGCCGGTTCCGAATTTTACCACATCCTCCAGCATATCGCACATCAGCTCCGAGGTCTGCTGGGAGATGACCTGCCGCACCTCGGTTCGACCGAAACTCCGCGCCACGGTGCCGTCGGCGTTGAGAACCTCTTTGACAATATGGGGCTGCACCAGCATTCCCCCGTTTGCCACGGCGGACACCGCCGTCACCAATTGCAGCGGCGTCAGGGTAAAGTTCTGTCCGAAGGAATAGACCGCCAAGTCCACGTTGCTGCTCATGTTATAGAGACCCACCGCCTCGCCGGGCAGGTCGATACCGGACTTTTCCCGCAGGCCGAAGGCCTGCACATATTGGGTGAACCGGTCGCGCCCCAGCGCCAGACCGATGGTCATCAACGCGGGGTTGCAGGAATTCATCAGCGCCTCCCGCAGATTTTCGTTGCCGTGGCCCGCCTTTTTCCAACAACTGATGGGGCGGGGATAGCCGTCGATCTGCTTGAAGCCGGGGCAATAAAAACTGCTGTGCTCGCTGACGACGCCTTCCTCCAGCGCCGCGGCGGCGGTGATGATTTTAAAGGTGGAGCCGGGGTAATACATAAAGGACACCGGTTTATTGCTCCATTGGGCATAGACCGCCTCGCTGCGGGCGGCTCCGCGGGCCTCGTCGTCTGTTATGGCGTTGATGGCCTCAAGCTGCTTTTCGTCCACCAGCGTAAAGGGAGAATTGGGATCGAACTCGGGATAGGAGGCCATGGCCAGAATGCCGCCGTCGTGCACGTCCATCACGATGCCGATGGCCGATCCCTGCACCCGGTTGTCGTGATAGGCGATCTCCAGATGCTTTTCCAGATAGTGCTGCAAAACCTCGTCCACCGTGAGCACCAGGCTTTGCCCCTCTTCCGCGGGATAATACAACTCATAATCCTCGGTGAGCGCGTCGCCGTGGGCGTCAGCCAGGGTGACCGAGCGGCCTGGGACACCGGTAAGGACATCGTCATATTCCTTTTCCAGCCCCGTCAGCCCCTGCTCGTCGGTGCCGACGCATCCCAATACGTGGGAAAGAAAACTACCGTAAGGATAATAGCGGGTGGAGTCTGCCAGAAAATACAGCGCGCCGGTGAGTTTGTTGTCCTTGATAAAGGTGCGGAGCGTGTCGGCCTGATCCTTTTCCACTCCCCGGCGCAGCACCTGATAGGCGCTGTCCCTGGCGGCTTTGGCCGCCACGGTCTCAGGCTCCAGCTCCAGCACCTCCAGCAGTTTGTCGCAAACGGCTTGCAGCCGGATTTCCCGGATGGCGGACCTGTCGTCGTCCGAAAGCTTGATGTCCGCCGCCTTGACATCGGAGGCGATGCCGTTGCGGATGCGGTATTCCGTCTGTTCGGCCTTGCTCATAGACGAAAACGTTTGAGGCGCCAACTGGCGCGGATTGAGAATCAGCATCTCTGTGCTGGCGGAGATGGCCAGCGGCTTGCCGTTGATATCGTAGATCGTGCCCCGGGTGGGATAGATGGTCACATCCTTTGTCTGATTGGTCAACGCCTTTTGCAGGTAAAAATCCCGGTTGGCGATTTGCAGATATCCCAATCTGGCCACCACCGCTCCAAAGCACAAAAGACAGAACAACACCGCCAAAAGCAGGATGCGGCGGCGGACATGGCGGTCGGCTTTTCGTTCGATTTTGGCCATATTTGCTCCTTTGCGTCGAAAATACGGGCTTTGCGGGGATGGGCGCATTTAGGAAAAATGGAGCAAGGCGTAAACTGCCGCCTTACTCCCCCCCGCGATGTTGTTCATCCAACTATATTCCGCGCTTTACCTGAAATATTCCAGCGCCACACTGAAGCTGTGGGAAAGCCGATTGATCAGGCTTGCGCTCTCTTCGGCGCGCTCGTCTGCCATGGTCATTCCGGCCACCAGCATATGCTCGCCGCTGTCCAACTGGACATAGGTGATTTGGCTTTTGTCGATCTTGACCATGCCCAGCTTGTTCTGAGCATAATCCTCTACATAAGCCAGATTATACATCTGTTCTTTTTTCGCGTTAAGTGCGTTTTCCTCGCTCTCCAGCGCCGCGATCTCCTTGCGGAGGCGGGCATTTTGCGTGTTAAGGGTGGAGAGCTGCATATAACTGGACACGATGCCCAGCAGCACAGCGAATACGCAGGCAAGAATCAGGGCATATTTTCCATAAGGGACGGCGGCGGGCGCCACGCGGGACGCCGCCTTTTTTTCAGGCAGAACTTCGATCTCCGGCCGCTCTTCATATTGAACCCGTTCTACCGGGAAGCGCTCGATCCGAATGGCGCTGCTGTCATTGTAACGGCTCATATCTCGTTCCTCCTCTTACAGTTTCTCGGCCACCCGCAGCTTTGCGCTGCGCGCACGGGGATTGGCCTCCTGTTCCTCCTTCGATGCGACGATGGGACTTTTGGTAACAATGCGGATCCGGGGCTTTTTGCCGCAGACGCACACCGGAAACTCCGGCGGGCAGGTGCAGCCTCGCGCCGCATCCAGGAAAATATGCTTGCACACCCGGTCTTCCAGCGAATGAAAACTGATGACGGCGCACCGTCCGCCGGGAGCCAGACAATCAATGGCGTCGGCCACGGCAGTTTCCACCGCCGAAAGTTCTCCGTTTACCTGAATGCGGATGGCCTGAAAGGTTCGCTTGGCGGGATGCTGTTTTTCCCGCTTGGCGGCGCCGGGCATGGCCGATTTGATGATCTCCACAAGCTGAAGCGTCGTTTCCACGGGAGCCTTTTCCCGCTCCCGCACGATGGCGGCGGCGATCTTCCCGGCAAAGCGTTCTTCGCCGTAAAGGCTGATGATCCGGCGAAGCTCCTCATAGGGTTCTTCGTTGACCACGTTCCACGCGCTGTAAGGCTGCGAGCGGTCCATCCGCATATCCAGCGGCGCGTCCTGCATATAGGAGAATCCCCGTTCGGGGTTGTCAAGCTGATAAGACGAAACGCCCAGATCAAACAGGATGCCGTCTGCCGCCGGGATCTCCAGTTCGGCCAGCCTCGCCTTCAACTCGGAAAAATTGCTTTTGACAAAGGTGACCTTCTGAAGATGCTCCGAAAGACGTGTTCTTGCGGCTGCCAGCGCCTCCTCGTCCCGGTCAAAACAGATCAGGCGGCCTTCGCGCAGCCGACGGGCGATGCGGAGAGAATGTCCTCCGCCGCCGGTGGTTGCGTCTACATAGACGCCGCCGGGCCGGATATTCAGCGCCTCCAGGCACTCCTCCGGCAAAACCGATACATGGGAAAATTCCATACGATCAAACGTCCATCGTTTCCATCATGGCGGCGATCTCATCATCGTCGGTCTCGTCGTTATATTTCTTCCAGGCCGCACTGTCCCAGATCTCCACATGATCCATCACGCCGATGACGGTGACGTCCTTTTGCAGGCCGGCGTGTTCCCGCAGCACCTGCGGGATGAGGATACGGCCCTGCCCGTCAGGTTCGCAGACAAAGTTGGCCGAGAAAAAGCGGCGAAGCTGGCGGCCCTTGGAGGCCGGAAGCGCAGACAGTTTTTCCTCAAAACTCTTCCACTGCTCCTGAGAATAAACGTAAATGCAGTTGTCCAGCCCGCGGAAGATGACGAAGTTTTCCCCCAGTTCCTCCCGCAGTTTGACAGGGAAGATCAGGCGCCCTTTGGAATCAATATTGTGTTGATATTCTCCGCGCATCCATCTTCCCTCCTTTCCGCATTTCCACCACAAAATGGGATAATCCTGGTCAAAACCTCCACAATTCCCCACGTTGTTCTTTTATTATAGCGGCGCAGTAAAAAAAATGCAAGCCCAAATTCCCGTTTTCCGGCAGAAAATTTGGGTAAAATTCGTCTTTTTTTGATTAAGTCATCCTATTGACACCGCATAATTCACAAAAGGCTGCGCAAAATAGAAAAAAGCCGCGCATCGCGGCCCGAAAGGAAGGATCTCATGAGTTATCTGCAATGCAGCGTCCGGCGCTGCGCGAACAACCAAAACGACCTGTGTGTGCTGGAAAGCATCCGCGTGGACGGCGCCGCCGCCTCCGGCCGCAGCGACACGGCCTGCCGCAGCTTTGCCCTGCGGGCCGTCACCTATGAAAACGCTGCCC
>JAFZPW010000135.1 GCA_017552495.1 Clostridia bacterium
ACAAGTGGGCTTATCGCCGCAACCCGGTTTATCTCGATTTCAGCAGACTGGGCGGCGACTGCACCAATTTTGCCAGTCAATGCCTGTATGCCGGGGCCGGGGTCATGAATGATACGCCCACCTTTGGGTGGTTTTACAAAAAAGTACACCAAATATGTAATTGACTGTCAAGCAAAATTACGAAATTTTCCATATAAAATGGGAAACGACACGAACAAGGTCATGCCGTTTCCGTGAAAATCGGATGCTGCTTTTTCCGTCCCGGACTGCGCCGGGGGACGCTGTTATCTTGCCGCTTTGAGCATTTCTTCAATGCTGATGCCGTAGCCGCGGGTGGGGTCGTTCACCAGCACATGGGTTACGGCTCCGGCCAGTTTCCCATCCTGAAGGATGGGAGAACCGCTCATGCCCTGCACGATGCCGCCGGTCTTGTCCAGGAGCCGCTGATCGGTAATCTCCAGCATCAGATCCCGGCCGATCTCGCCCCCTTCGGGGTAGACCCGCAGGATCCTTGCCTGATATTCCTCCCGAGAAACGCCGTCAACGTTGCAGACGATGGTGACCTCTCCCTCGTGGAGCGCCGAGCGGGGCGCCGTTTCCAGCGCCGCAAGGCCGTCGTAGATCGTCCCGTCGGTCAAAACGCCGAAGATCCCGGCTTCGTTGTTGGCAAAAAGCGCTCCCTGGTCCCGCACCAGATCAAAGCTGCCGCAAAGCTGGCCCGGCGTGCCGCGTTTTCCTTTTTCCACATCATCCACGCAAGAAGCCATCAGCGAACCGCTTCCAAAGGGAACCAGTTCGCCGGTGTCCGCGTCGCAGATTCCGTGGCCCAGCGCGCCGAAGGCGCCGGTGGCGGGGTCGACAAAAGTCACGGTGCCGATTCCAGCCACACTGTCCCGCACCCATGCGCCAATGCGGCGGCAGTCCAGCCCTTCGTCATAAACGGCGGTGACGTTTATTTCCCGCGCTTCGCCGTCCCGCAGAACGGTGAAGCAAAGCGCGTCCTGCCGGGCTTCCGACAGCTTTTCGGTCAGCGAGCCGTTTCCGTCGAGCGGCTGCCCGTCAAGCTGCAAAAGCACGTCGCCCAGTTCCAGGCCGCCTTCTCGGGCGGGGCAGGTGCCGGTTTGCTCCAACTCTGAAAAGCCCACCACGATGGGCCCCTGCGCAAAGAGTTTGATTCCTGTGGTGCGCCCCAGCGGGATCAAGCGATCGCCGATCACCGGCGCCGACGTTTCTGGAAGCGCTGTCTGCGACTTTCCAGCCGCCAGCGCGGGCCCCGGGCCAGACGTATACGCGATCTGCGGCGGCGCCAAAATAATGAGAAGCGATGCGAAAAGCGCCGCAAAAACAGTCATTTTTGCGGCGTAACGCACGATTTTCCAGCGTTGATCTTGCATGATCTTCCTCCTTTCTTCACCTTAGTTAGTATGGAGAAAACAATCCCGAACAATCGCGGAAGTTGCAGTGTATTTCTCCAAAATCATGAAAAAACGAAGAAAATCCGCTTCGGATATGGACAGCGAAAAGAAAATTTGCTATACTGAATCACAAGAAATGGGGAAGAAGGAATTCCCCGAAAAAACTGCGAGAGGAGAATTACCATGGGATTGATTAGTGCTGCATTGGGCGCTGCCGGCGGCGTGCTGGCGGATCAGTGGAAAGAATATTTTTATTGTGAGGCGCTGCCCGCCGATGTTTTGGCCGTCAAGGGCCGCAAGCGGGTTCCCGCGTTGTCCGGCAACCGGGGGAGCGACAATATCATCAGTAACGGCTCGGTGATCGCCGTGGCCGACGGCCAGTGTATGCTCATTGTGGAGCAGGGTAAAATCGTTGACGTTTGCGCCGAGCCCGGCGAATACATTTATGATGTTTCCAGCGAGCCCTCAATCTTTGAAGGCTCTCTGGGCGCGGGGATCAAGGAACTGTTCAAACAGATCGGCAAGCGCTTTACCTTCGGCGGTCAGGCTCCCAAGGATCAGCGCATCTATTATTTCAACACCAAGGAGATCGCCGGGAACAAGTACGGCACGCCGGCTCCCGTGCCCTTCCGGGTGGTGGATCAGCGCGCCGGGATCGACATCGACATCGCCATCCGCTGCTTTGGGGAATACAGTTATAAGATGACCAATCCGCTGCTGTTCTATACCAACGTTTGCGGCAACGTCACCATGGATTACACCCGCGACCAGTTGGACAGCCAGCTCAAGAGCGAACTGCTTACCGCGCTGCAGCCCGCCTTTGCCCGCATTTCCGAGATGGGCGTCCGCTATTCTGCGTTGCCCGGCCACACAACCGAATTGGCCGAGGCGCTCAAGGCCGAGTTGACTGCCAAGTGGAGCGATTTCCGCGGCATCGAGATTCAGCAGGTGGGCGTGTCCTCCGTTAAGGCCAACGAGGAAGACGAGCAGATGATCAAGGAGATGCAGAAGGCCGCGGCCTATCAGAATCCCGGGCTGGCTGCCGCCACCATGGTCAACGCGCAGGCCAACGCCATGCAGGACGCCGCCAAAAACGCGGGCGGCGCGGCCATCGGTTTTATGGGCATGAACATGGCGCAGACCGCCGGGGGCATCAACACCCAAAGTCTGTTTCAAATGGCGGCGCAGCAGCCTGCCGCGCCTGCGGCTTCCGGATGGAAGTGCCCCGCCTGCGGTGCCGAGGCCACCGGCAAGTTTTGCCCTGAATGCGGCACGAAGAAGCCAGACGATTCCGTCGGCGGCTGGAAATGTCCCGCCTGCGGCACGGTGAGCCAGGGTAAATTCTGCCCTGAGTGCGGCGCAAAGAAGCCCGCCGGAAAGCACCTCCGCTGCGACAAGTGCGGCTGGGAGCCTGCCGATCCCGCAAATCCGCCCAAATTCTGTCCCGAGTGCGGCGATCCCATCACCGAGGCTGATTTGGCCGATTGATCCATAGTCTTTCGGCGCCCTCCGCTTTTTGCGAGGCGGAGGGCGTTTGCGGTGCGCGGCTTTGCGCACCGTATTTCAAAACAGGAGGTACGTCCATGCCTGCGCAAGTGACCAACTATCAATGTCCGGCCTGCGGCGGACCGCTCCGCTATGCGGGCGACACCGGCAAACTGAAATGTGAATATTGCGGGAGCGAATACGCGCCCGGCAAGATCGAGGAGCATTACGCCCAGCACGATCAGGCGGCCGCTCAAGCATCCCAGGAAATGCAGGATCAGGCGGCGGTATTCCCTCCCGCATCGCCGGAGGACGAGGTTTGGGACGAGGCGTCCCATCCGTGGAATACCGAAGAAGAACATCTGCGGGCTTATAATTGCCCTTCCTGCGGGGCGGAGCTCATCTGCGATGAGACTACCGCCGCCACAAGCTGCCCCTATTGCGGCAATCCCACCATCGTACCCGGGCAGCTCAGCGGGATGCTCAAGCCCGATTACATCATTCCTTTTCGGCTGGACAAGGCGGCCGCCGTGGCAGCGCTTACCGAGCATTATCGGGGCAAAAGGCTTTTGCCCCGCACCTTCTCCGATCGCAACCAAATTGAAAAAATTCAGGGCGTTTACGTTCCGTTTTGGCTTTATGACGGGCAGGCCGACGCCGATGTGACCTATGACGCCACCCGCTCGCATATCCATCGCCACGGGAAAGAGGAAATCACCGTTACCGAACATTTCCGGCTACGCCGGGCGGGGACGGTGGGATTCAAGCGAATCCCCGTGGATGCCTCCAGCAAAATGCCAGACGCCCACATGGACGCCATTGAGCCCTTTGATTACAAGGATCTCAAGCCTTTTTCCACCGGCTATCTTCCGGGCTATCTGGCGGACAAATACGAC
Source organism: Clostridia bacterium (assembly GCA_017552495.1). GTDB lineage: Bacteria > Bacillota > Clostridia > Oscillospirales > Butyricicoccaceae > UBA4644. The sequence goes on from JAFZPW010000135.1 coordinate 3,797, forward strand.
GTTTCGCAGGAAGAATGCGCGTCCCGGGCCGACGAGCGCGCCACGAATACCACCATGAGCGCAATTCAGGATTCGGTACACGGTTACGATACAGCCGTTCCCGTTTCGCGGCGTGTGCATCTCCGCCGCGGCAAGGTGCATTACGCGCTTTTGCCGGTGTGGGTGCTCAGCACCAGATGGAACGGGAAAAACTTCCTTTTCACCATGAACGGGCAGACGGGAAAAATGATCGGAGACCTGCCCGTTTCCCGCGCAAAATACTGGGCCTGGTTTGCCGGAATTTTTGGCGGGCTTGCCGCTGCGGCGGCGGCCATCCTGTGGCTGGCGATGTAAAGGGGGTGCGACCGTGAAACGAAAATGGATCTGTCTGCTTTTGATTTTGACGGCGCTGCTTTGTCTGAGCGTGCCCGCCGCTGCGGAGGTGAAGGGCTACGTCCGCTTTGACAACGACGATTTTTTTACCGAAGAAGAATTGTCTGAGCTGAACAACCGCGCCTTTGAGATCGGAGAGCGTTACGAATGCGGCGTTTATCTGGTGATGCTGGAGGACTACACGATATACACCGACGGCGATGTCCGCGACTGCGCCGAGCTTGTTTATACGGAATTCGAGATGGGCTGGGGCGAGAGCCATGACGGCGTGCTGCTGCTTTTGAGTATGGCTGAGCGGGATTACGCGCTGATTGCTTACGGCGACAAGGGTAATGCAACCTTTACCGATTACGGAAAGGACGTGCTTTCCGATGAGTTTTTGCCCTATTTCCGTTATGACGATTGGATGGGCGGGTTCCGGGCCTATCAGGAAGCCTGCGAAGACTTTCTCCGCCGTGCGGAGGCGGGAGAGCCTGTGGACGATTACGGTTATTCCGATGATGCGTACAGCAGTGAGCCGCATGAGATGTCCAATGGAACAAAAGCCGGCATCACCGTAGCCGGTCCCGGGCTTGCGGCGCTGGGCGTTTGCCAGGGAATGAAGCGCAAAATGAAAAGCGCCCGTCGGCAAACGGGCGCGGGACGGTATGTGAGCCAGGGCTTGCAGCTCTATGTCAATCAGGATTTGTTCACCCACCGCACCGAGACCCGTCGCGTCATTCAGACCGAGCAGCGAAGTCATTCCGGCGGGGGAACAACCGTCAGCAGTTCCGGCTTTTCCGGAAAGACCGGAAAGTTTTAACCAAATGAAAGCGGCGGGCGCAAGCGCCCGCCGTTTTTTCCTAAAACGGCGGTTAAGGGAACGCTGTTTTTTGCGGTTTTCCTTGCTATTGCCGCCGCTTTTGTATTATACTTGATAACAAGGAAACGCCGCATTCCGTGGTTACGGCGTCAGGGAAGACACCGAAATCATCACGGCGTTTTCCCGCCATATTAGTTTGGCGCTGCGAGCCGTCCCGTCATCCGGAAGAACCAAGCGAAAGACCGCATCACCGTTTTCCTCCGTTTGCGACAGGTGGGAGAAGAACGGATCGGAGGGAAGCTCCATACCGTTACAGTTCTTGATCCGCAAAGTTAAAACGTCGCCGCTGTGCCGCAGCACGGCCGGGCAGGAGCCTGACAGATCAAAGGCGAGAAGATGCTGACCGCGTTGATCGGCGGGACGGATCTGCGTGATGGTTTGCGGCGCTCCCGTCCGTACCGCAGCGGTGAGGGTCGTGGCAAACTTGATAAAAAGCACGCCCCGTTTCTCGGCGCAAAGCAAAAGCGGCGCGGCGGCGGATTCCGACGCCCCGGCCGCTACCCGCATAGTGGAGGAATAGTTCCCGTGCAGATCGGGCCGGAGTGTCTCATAGGCGCTGCCGCCCCAAAAAGCCGAAACATTGCTGCCCCGGGGCGCGGTGCAGGCGATGGAAACCGCCTCGCCGCTTGCCACGGCGATCGTGTCGCCGGGAGATAAAAGATCGATGGCGTTTGGCCGGAGCAGGGGCTTTGCTTCCACAGGAGCGGGCAGGGAAAACCGCAAAGAGAGGGCGTCGCCCAACTCGCCCATCAGCGATCCGTATCGGAAAAACAACGCCCCGCAAGCCACGTCAGAGGCGTCGATCCGGTCAAGCTGCCGCAAAAGTTCATCTGTCCCATACCAGGGCGAGCCCGCTTCAGCCCCGGCGGTGCGATAGGCCGCAAGGCCGACATACAAAGCGGCGTCGGTGTCCCGAACGGTGCTTTCCCACCAGTTCAGCAGCACGTCGAAATCACCGGACGGCGCGCCCACCTCCCAATAGAGTTGGGGCGCGATATAATCCACCAGATTTTCCCGCACCCACCGACGGGAATCGGCAAAGTGGTCGTAATACGACTGTCCGCCCGTGGTGGCGGCGCCAAGCGGGCTGCCCCGGCGGGTAGCCCAGATACCGGCGGGAGAAATCCCGAAGGAGGCTTCCGGGCGGATCCGGCGGCTCAGCGTGTGCAGCGCCGCCACCAGCTCGTCCACCGCCGCCCGGCGAAAATCGCCGGGCTCCTGTCCTTCCGGTCCAAAGCGGGCACGGGTAACTTCATCGTCGAAGGAAGAACCAGGATAAAAATAATCGTCCAGATGCAAGCCGTCTACATCGTATTCGGTCAAAAGTTCTTCCGCCACGTCCAGCAGCATTTTCCGCACCGCGGGCCGACCCGGATCGTAATACAGGCAGCCGTCCTCATGAAAAACCACGCAGTCGGCCAGCGATCTGGCTGGATGATTTTCGCACAACAGGGCGAAGGCTGCCTCCCGGCTTTCCGCAGCCCGCCGGGTGATGCGATAAGGATTGATCCAGGCGTGAAGCTGCAATCCGTTTTCGTGGCAGATGCGGATGAAATAGGCCAACGGGTCAAATCCGCCGTCGGCAGGAAGGCCCTGCGTGCCGGAAAGATAGGCGCTCCAAGGTTCGGTTTTTGAGGCATACAGCGCGTCTGCCGCTGGGCGAACCTGTAAAAACACCGCGTTCATGCCCCATCGAAGGGCGTTTTCCACGATGCGGTCGGCCTCCAACTCCAGTTGGGCGGCGCTCAGGCCGGGCGCCGATGGATAATCCAACTGATAAACGGTGCTAACCCAAACGCCTCGCAGCCCGGGCTGCTTTGCAGCGGCGGGAACGGCAATCAGACAAATCGCCGCCATCAGACAAATCAGACTTTTTTTCATAATACCTCCATTCAAAAGAGAAAGGGGCCA
>JAFZPW010000136.1 GCA_017552495.1 Clostridia bacterium
CGAAGCATAATCTGTAATGGAGGTGCCCAGAATGGGAACGTCCTTTGTGGCCGAGGCCGCCGCTTGCAGCGGCGAGGTGGCGTTGGCCAGGATCAGATCCACCTTTTCCGATAAGAATCCGTTGATGATGGAGGAACAGTTGGCCGCTTCGCCAGAGGCGTTCTGTTCGTCAAAGCGAACCCGCTCGCCCAACGCCTCGGTCAGTGCGTCGCGAAACCCCTTGGTGGCGGCGTCCAGAGCCTCGTGCTGGGCAAGCTGACAGATGCCCACGGTAAACTCCGCGCCGGTTTTTCCGATGGAGCAGGCCGCCATCGAAAGACACATCAGCGCCGCAAGCGCAAGGATAAACAGTTTGTTTTTCATGATCGTGATCTCCTTTTTCATGTTTTTATAAAAGAAAACCGGCTCTGTTCGATTTGGAACAGAGCCGATTCTTTTCAACGGATCGGAGCCCTTCCTCTATCGAACTGCCATTCTTCCCCGGCGGGCATAAGAATAGAAAGAATAAGAAGAATCGCAGCCGAAACGGGCGCGGGAAATCAGGCCCGCGGACAAAGCGGCGAACGGCAGCCGGGTGGTGATTTTCCGAGCAGACAGCATCGCTTGCAGCATGGCGCCGTCCTCCTTTCTTTTATTGCTTTACACTATAACAGTTTGCATTGCGAAAGTCAATGGTTTATTTTTACAGAATTTCTCTTTTCTTTCTTTTGTTTTTGTGATAAACTGGTAAAAAAGGAAAGCGAGGAATCCTGATGCAATATAAACAGTTTGGCAAAAACGGCCCCATGGTTTCGCGTCTGGGCTTCGGCTGTATGCGCCTGCCCACCGCAGGCGAGGGCGAAAACCGCCGGTGCGACGACGAACGCTGCATCCCCATCCTGCAACGCGCCTATGCGCTGGGCATCAACTTTTTCGACACCGCCTGGGGCTATACCAACCGGGACAATCCCCGCGTCGTGGGAAAGGCCCTTCACGATGTGCGGGACAAGGTGTATTTTTCCTCCAAGCTCCCTCCATCCGAGGTGCAGCGGCCCGGAGACTTCCGCCGCAAGCTGGAGCACAGCCTCAGGCTGATGGACACCGATTATCTGGATTTTTACCATATGCACGCCCTGAACGCCGGAAAATGGGAACACGCGAAGGCCGTGGAGATGGACAAGGACATGATCCGCGCCCGGGACGAGGGCCTCATCCGCCACATCAGTTTCTCCTTTCATGACGCGCCCCGAGTGATGACGGACATTGCCGACAGCGGCATTTTCGAAACCCTTTTGTGTCAGTATAATCTGATCGACCAGAGCAACGAGGCGGTCATGGGCATTTTGGCAAAGCGCGGCATGGGAATCATGGTGATGGGTCCCGTTGCCGGCGGCATGATCACCTCCGGCGGCGAGGATTTCCTCCGGCTGTACGACACGCCTGCCAAAACGCCCCAGGAACTGGCCTTGCGCTTCGTTCTGAGCTATGATGCGGTGACGCTGGCGCTTTCCGGTATGCAGAGCGTCGAGATGGTGGAGCAGAATGTAGCCATCGTCGAGTCTGCCGCCTCCGTAACGCCGGAGGAGCGGGAAAGCTACAAAGCCGCCAACGACAAGCTGCGCCAGCTCTCCGGACTCTATTGCAGCGGCTGCGCCTACTGCAACGTCTGCCCCGTTGGGATCAAGCCCCAGCAACACTTCAAACTCTATAACCGAGCCAGAGTCTGGGGTCTTTACGAGGCCGCGAAGCAGGATTATCTGCAAAGCGAGCTGGATCAAGAGGCCGAAAGGTGCCTCGGCTGCGGCGCCTGTGCCGCCGAATGTCCGCAGTTCATCCCCATTTCCCATCGCCTGCGGGAGATCCGGGAATACTTCCGCGGCTGAGCGCCGGTTCCCTTTCCGGATAAAATAACGCAAAAAAGCCGTGCCAATTCCGGCACGGCTTTGCTTGTTGCGCTCACTGCGCGTTGTTCAGCTTTTTGGTGAGCTGGCTCTTTTTGCGAGCCGCAGTGTTCTTGTGGATGATTCCCTTGGCGGCGGCCTGATCGATGTTCTTCACAGCGGTTTTATAGGCAGCCTGCACATCGTCGCCGGCGGCGACGGCAGCATCAAACTTCTTCACATTGGTCTTGAGCTCGGTCTTGGCGGCGCGATTCTTCGCGTTATTCAGCTTGCTGACCAGAACACGCTTCTTAGCAGACTTGATGTTGGGCACTTTCTGACCTCCCTTACAGCAAATTTTACAGCAGAAATATTTTATCATCCCATTTGCAAAAAAGCAAGGGATAATTTACATATTTTTTTGATTCTTATCAAAAATAAAGAAAAATCTTCTTGTCCGGAGGCAGAATCATGTGGAAACAGCGCACCGATCTAGTGCTGGAGCGGCAGGAAAGCGCCGATGCAGGCGCGCTTGCCGGCGTAAAAAGCAGCGTGCGGCGGCAGGGACCGCTGAAAATCACCGACATCACGGTTCTGGATGAGCGCGGCGCAAAAGCGCTGGAAAAGCCGCCGGGGCGGTATCTTACCGCCGAGCTTCCCGCAGGCGCCGCGGAGAGACGGGAAAATCTCTTTGCCTGCGCCGAAGCGCTGGCTGCGCTGCTGCGCCCGCTTTTGCCCGGAACCGGCGCCGTTTTGGCTGCGGGTCTGGGCAACCGGGCCGTTACCCCCGACGCGCTGGGTCCCGAAACGATCTCCAACCTCATTGTCACCCGTCATCTGATCGCGGCCATGCCCGAAACCTTTGGCGGGATGCGGCCCGTATGCGCCGTTGCCTGCGGCGTGCTGGGCGATACCGGCGTGGAGACCGGCGAGCTTTTGCGAGGCGTGGTGGAACGGGTCAAGCCCGCGGCGGTGGTGGCGGTAGACGCGCTGTGCGCCCGTTCGCTGGATCGCCTGTGCCGCGCCTTTCAATTTTCAGATACGGGCATCGTCCCCGGCAGCGGCGCCTTCAACCCCCGAAAGGCCCTTAACGAAGCGACCCTGGGCGTCCCCGTCGTCGCGCTAGGCGTCCCAACGGTGGTGGAGGCGCGGACGCTGTGCGCCGATCTGGTGGAGGGAAATTCGCCCGCCTGTCCCCTTCCTCGGGAGGGACTTTTGGTGACGCCTAAGGACATCGACCGCCAGATCGCCCTGTGCGGCAAGATCCTGGGCTACGCCCTCAATCTGGCGCTGCAGCGGGACATGACTGCCGCTGAGATGGAATCCTATCTGGAATAGCAGGCATAAACCGCCCCTTTGGAGAATAGATTGTCCCGAAGGGAGTGGATGCCATGGCAGGAAAAAGCAAACGGGCCTCTCCCGCTTCGGGGCTGTTTTTTGCGGCGGCGCTGGCGGCGCTTTTGTTTCTGGGAACGCGGCCTGCCGCCCCTTATCATACAGCGTCAAAAAATCTTCCCGCCGCCGACGGCGCCGCCGGGCCGCAAATTCTTGCGCTCCCTGCTGCGGAAACAGCGGCCGAAAACGTCTTTTTCCCCTTTTCGAGCCCGGCGCAAACCGCCGCCCCTCTCCCGCCGGAAGCGCCCGTGTTTTCCGTCACCGGATCCGAGCCGGAATACAAAAGCTCCGGCACAGTTTATTTCAAAAATCAGACCGACTACGACATCGACATCGCCGCGATGCTTTCCCGCGCTTCCCCCGTAACGCTGAGCGGCGAAGGGGTGCAGGTGCTGGTGATGCACACCCACGGTACAGAGGCCTACACCCCCTCCGCCGGGCATACCTACACCGCCTCCGGCGACTATCGCACCACAGACAGCGCCTGCAATATGCTGGCCGTGGGACAGCGGGTGACCGACATTCTAAATGCGCGGGGCATCCAGACCGTACACAGCGAAACGCTTAATGATTATCCCGCCTACAACGGCTCTTACAGCCGCGCCCTCAAGGACATCAACGCCTGGGTCGATCGCTATCCCTCGGTGCGGCTGGTTCTTGATCTGCACCGGGACGCCATTGGCACGGCGGGACATTATTACAAGACCGCAGCTCAGGTAAACGGACGGCAGACCGCCCAACTGATGTTTGTCACCGGAACCGATCAGGGCGGCCTCAGTCACCCGAACTGGCGGGAAAATCTCGCCTTTCAGGCACAGCTCCACGACCGGCTCAACAGTCTGTATCCCGGCATCATGCGGCCCATGAGCATCCGCACGGGGCGCTTCAACCAGCATGTGCGAACAGGCTCCATGCTGGTGGAGGTAGGCGCATGCGGCAACACGCTGGAGGAGGCGCTGGCCGCCGCCGAACTCTTTGCCGAAACATTGGCCGACGCCCTGCTGGAGGAAAGCCCGTCATAGTGGGAACAAATAAAAAACGCCTTGCTTTCGCAAGGCGTTTTTCTTTAGTCCAGGATGTCGACCATAACGCGCACGTCGTCACGCAGACCCATGGTTTTAATCAGCGTGCGGATCTCTTTTGCGATCCGCCCCTGACGACCGATGACTCTGCCCATATCCTCCGCGGCAACGCGGAGCTGCAGCGTGACGGAATTGCCGTTTTCCAGCGTATTGATCCGGATCTCCTCCGGCTTTTCCACCAGATTTCCGACAAGATAGGTCAGCATCTCTTTGATGCCGGCGGTGTCCATAGTTTACAGGACTCCGGCCTTTTTCAGCAGGATGCGGACGGTATCGGTGGGCTGTGCGCCGTCCTTGATCCACTTCTGCGCGCTCTCGGCGTTCACCGTGATCTCAGCAGGCTCCTTCAGGGGATTGTACGTACCGATCTCCTCGATGAAACGACCGTCGCGGGGATAACGGGAATCCGCCACCACGATACGATAGAAAGGAGCCTTCTTGGCGCCCATTCTTCTCAGTCTGATCTTAACCATTGTTTTCACCTCCGTATTATTTTCGATCTATTTTGAGTTTTTTACTCACAAAGCAAACCCTCAATAGGGGAATTTAAAGCCGCTGCGCTTCATCTTTTTCGCGGCGCCGGGGCCGGAGAACCGCTTCATCATCTGCTGCATCATGTCAAACTGCTTGAGCAGGCGGTTCACGTCCTCGATCTTAAGACCGCAGCCTGCGGCGATGCGCTTTTTCCGGCTGTATTTGATGATGTCGGGATTTTCCCGCTCTTTGGGCGTCATGGACTGGATGATGGCCTCGGTATGCGCCATGGCCTTTTCGTCGATCTTGACGTTTTTCATGGCGCTGCGATCCATACCGGGAACCATGCCTAAAAGATCCTTCATACTGCCCATATTTTTAAGCTGCTTGAGCTGGTCGTAAAAGTCGGTAAGGGTCATTTTGCCCTGCCGCATCTTCTTTTCCAGTTTGGCGGCTTCCTTCTCGTCAAAGGCGTCCTGCGCCTTTTCCACCAGAGTGAGCACGTCGCCCATGCCCAAAATGCGGGAGGCCATCCGGTCGGGATAGAAGGGCTCGATGGCGTCCAGTTTCTCCCCCATGCCCACAAACTTGATGGGCTTTCCGGTGACGGCCTTGATGGACAGCGCCGCGCCGCCGCGGGCGTCGCCGTCCAGTTTGGTCATAAGCACCGAATCAATACCCAGCGCGTCGTTGAAGGCGGTGGCCGCGTTCACGGCGTCCTGACCGGTCATCCCATCTACCACCAGCATGATCTCGTGAGGCTTGACGGCCTCCTTCAGCCGCTTGAGCTCATCCATGAGCACCTCGTCGATGTGCAGGCGGCCGGCGGTGTCGATCATCAGCAAGTCGCTGCCATGATCCCGCGCGTGCTGATACGCGTGCTGTGCGATGGTCACGGGGTCGCCCTGCCCCTCTTCGTAAACGGGGATCTCCAACTGCGCGCCCACCACCTTGAGCTGTTGCACAGCGGCGGGCCGATAAACGTCGCAGGCGCACAAAAGCGGCCTGCGGCCCTCTTTTTTCTTGAAATAGCCGGCCAGCTTGGCGATGTTGGTTGTCTTACCGGCGCCCTGCAAGCCCACGAACATGATGACCGTGGGAGGGCGGTTTGCCATATGAACGCGGCTCTGGCTGCCGCCCATCAGAGCGCAAAGCTCGTCGTTGACGATCTTGACCACCTGCTGTGCGGGTGTCAGACTCTCCAGAATGTTGCCGCCGACGGCCTTTTCGGTGACGGTTTTGACAAAATCCTTGACCACCTTGAAGTTGACGTCGGCCTCCAGCAGCGCCAGACGCACTTCGCGCATGGCCTCGCGGACATCGGCCTCGCTGAGGCGGCCCTTGGACCGGAGCTTTTTGAATACATGATTTAATTTTTCGCTTAAGCCTTCAAATGCCATATTCGCTCCTTTGAACGGGGTCAATTCATCTCTTCGGTAAGCTTGAGGATCCGGTCGACGTTTTTGGCGATTTCAAAATTGCGGAGGGACGCGTTGACCTGGGCGATATAGGCCGCAGATTGGCGGATCTCTTCCAGTTTGGATTCGTAACTGCCGTATTTTTTCACCAGACCCAGCCGGTCTTCGGTCTCGCGGAGGATGCTTTCGGAGCGAACGATGGCGTCCCGGACGCCCTGCCGGGAAATGCCCGCGTGCTCCGCGATCTCCGCAAGGGAGAGATCCTCGTTATAATACAGGTCAAAAAGCTCCCGCTGCTTCTCGGTGAGCAGCTCACCGTAATAGTCAAACAGCAACGACATATGGAAGGTATCGCTTTTCATGATTCTCTCCCCTTTCTGTAAAGCATTTTCCCTTTACACCGAAAATTATCATACCTGATTTTTTGCGAAATGTCAAGGCCCGGCGGACAATTTTCCCGCTTTTTTTGACTTTTTTCTTTTGCCGGGGCAAAAGTCCTTGCCAAAATATTGGTTTTCCGTTACACTAAAGACACAATATCTGCCTCAAGGGCAGTGGAAAGAAGGCACGATTATGAAAAACCCCCTGCTCCACAAGATCCTTTGCGCCCAGTCCCCTGCTTTGTTTCTATTGGCGCTCATTCTTCTGATCCGCTATTTCACCACCAAAAAGAAGCAGCCCGTCCGCTCCGCTATGCGCTTGGCTTTTGCCGTTCTCAGCGCCGTTTTGGGCGTTGGACTCTATTTTCTGAGCATCTATCTCAATGTGTCCACCATTCGCGATTTCTATAAACCCCGCCCCTGGTGTCTGCTGGGTCTGGCCATTGTGACGGTGGGTTTTGCGCTGGTTTTATTCAACGGCATGAAAAACCGCTCCGCGCAGCGCAAGCTGGACAAGGCCGCCAAGACTGCCGAGGCCGAAAAAGAGGCCGCCGTGCGCGAGGCTGTCCGCGAAACCCAGTCCGCCGGCGTAGCCGCCGCCGAGGCCGCCGCTGCCGAAGCCCGGCTGGAGATCGCCCGCCGAAACGCCGAGGCCGAGGCGCAGGCCGTCTTGGGCGAGGAAGCGCCCATCTCCCTGACGCTGGAACCCAAAGACGAATAACCCCCGTTCTCCACGCCTGGTTTTTCAAACCGCCTTATGTCAAAAAGGCGGTTTTTTTATTTTTTCAAAATACCGCTTGACATACGATACTATGTGTTGTATAGTTCTACTGAAGAGGAGGTGTCGAAATGGATGCTCAACTCAAACGCGGAATTCTGGAGGTCTGCGTGCTCAAGGCGCTGGAAAAGCAGGATTCTTACGGATATCAGATCATCAAAGACCTTTCGCCCTTCGTTTTGCTCTCGGAGTCCACGCTATATCCCATTCTCAGGCGGATCGAGGCGGCGGGCTGCGTAACGGTTTATTCCGTGGAGCACAACGGACGATTGCGGAAGTACTATCACCTGACCCCGGCGGGGCAGGCTCGCATCCTGGATTTTTTGAACGACTGGAACGAGGTCGTCAAAGCTTACGACTTTATAAGGGGGACCGACGATGAAAAAGCATGATTTTATCCTCTGGCTGCGCAATCGTCTTTCCGATCTGCCTCCGGCGGAACTGGATCGGGTGTGCGGCTTTTATGCCAACGCCATCGACGAGCGGATGGAGGATGGCATTGCCGAAGAGGCCGCCGTACACGCCATGGGCGAGCCCGAGGCGCTGTTGCGGGAGATCCGCGCCACGCTGCCCGAACAGTATCACATCGAGCCGGGCTTCGACGCCGATCCGCAAGAAGGCGTGTACGCCCGGCGCCTCGGAGAGCCGGGGCAGGCCGCTCCCGCAGCAAGCCCGCGCCGCCGCGGAAAAGCGGCGCTGCTTATCATCCTTGCTGCGGTCATTCTGACCCTTGTGCTGGCGGCGCCCGTTGTGCTGTATACCCACCGCACGATCTCCCGTTCGCACACATACGTCGAATACTACGACCAGGCACCCAACGTCGACATGCCGGCAGCGGCCGATTTCACGCCCCTGCCCGACCCCAGCGAGGTCGACCGGATCGTGATTCGGATCGACGTGGGAACGCTCCAGCTCTCTACCAGCACCGTTGCCAACGTTTCGTGCTCGGACAACACAAAGTTTAGCTTTGGGAAGGAAACCGACGGCAACGGCTTCACGACCCTCACCCTTGACGCGGCGTTCAAAGACGATATTTTCTCCGATGAAAATAGTCTGGATGTGGCCCTGCCCTACGGCAACTATGAACTGGTCATCGAAAGCGACGCGGGAAGCGTGTATGCCGACGGCCTGATCGCAAGGCGGATCGACATTAGCGTACACGCCGGAACGGTGCAGCTCAATTGTTTGAACGTAAAGGATTCGCTTTCGGCGGCGGTGAACACCGGCTATATCTGGGCGTATGATATCGGCGTGCCCAAAACGGGCAGCATTTCGCTCTCCTGCGACATCGGCGACATCACCTGCTGTCTGCCCGGCGACCCTGCCGATTATACCTTCAACACCTCGGTGGCTCTGGGCGAAATGGATGCTCCTTTCACCGGAGGCAGCGGCGATATCGCGGTGGATCTTTCCGTCAACATCGGCAACCTGTCCCTGAGCTTCGACCAGGAATAAGTCATGTTCCTCCTGCTTTATAAGCGAAGCGCCCCTGCGGCTGTTCACTGTGCCGCGGGGCGCTTTCTTATGCGTTCCGATGATTTAGAGGACTTAATAGAAGGTGGCGACCTCCTGCTCGGGGGCCACGGCGGGCTCCACGCCGAGCACCTGCAAAACGGGGCCCCGCTTGCCGTAGACCGGGCTGAACTTGATGGATACCTTCGCCGTGACGGTGACCCAATCCTTGCTTTTGAGTTCCCCCGCCCGATCCCACTGGCAGGCAAGTCCGGTATAGGTGATGTCATTGACGCAGCAGGTCATCAGATAGCGGCCGCAGAGAAAGGTCTTCTGCGGCAGTTTGGGGCTTTGCACCACAAGGCCCTTGAACCGGATGGTCTTGCCGCCGTATTTCTTGGTTTCCTCCGAAAGATCCCGATACCACACGGCATAGTCCTGATCCTCGATATCAATCACCGGGGCCTCCAGATCAAAGGGAAGGGGATCCTCGATGTTGTCGTAGACCACATCGCCGCCCGGCTCCTCATAGGCGATCTCGGCCCGCCGGGAAACGCCCCGCACGATCTTGTGCAGTTCCATCCGGTCGACAGCGGAGTCGGCGCGGTTAAAGACGATCATCTCACAGCTTTTCAGCTTGTCCACCGTAAGTTGGCGCATATTGGCGTTGTAATTCAGGAAGGTGGAAGCGTCGGCAAAGCAGATTTCCTGATAGATCACCCAATCTTCTGGCATGGCCTGATACAGGTCGTCCAGCATCCACATGCCGTTGTATTCCACCACGCAGCGCTCCACGTTATGGGCCATTTGCAGTTTGGCCAGATGGTCGGGATTGAGCTTTTCGGGATCGTCCAACACCTCGATAAATACGTTTCTCCCGGCAAACTGGTCTGGGGCATATTCCTCCATGCCCTCTTCGCAAAGGAGCAGCAGCGTCCGTTCTCCGGAGTTGAAGCGGTCGTCCTCCAGCGTTTCCTGAATAAATTTGGTCTTCCCGGCCTCCAGAAAGCCGGTGAACAGATAAACGGGGATTTCCATGTTCACACCCGGAACAGCGCTTTCAGGCCGTTTTCATCCAGCTTGGCGCCGATAACGCAAAGACGGCCGATGGTGGCGGCGGGGCCGGTGCGAACATTGATCTCGCCGGGAACAAAGTCAAAGTGGATCCACGCGCCGTCTTCACCGGCCACGATGCCCTTGGCCCGGAGAACGGCGCCGAAGATGCCGCCGTTGAGCTGGGAAAGAGCCTCTTCGATCTCGTCCGCCGCGTAGGTCTGCGGCGTTTCCACACCC
>JAFZPW010000137.1 GCA_017552495.1 Clostridia bacterium
AAGGGCTATCTGGAGGAACGCGGCATCCCCTGCCCCAATTTTTGCGGCGGGAGCACCGGATATGCGGCGGAAAAGCCCTCGGACACCGTTTACACCCAACTGCAGGCTGGAAGTTATCTTTTTATGGACAGCAGCTATCGAAAGCTGGGTCTTCCCTTCCGGCAGGCGCTCTATGTGCTCACCAGCGTCCTTTCGGTAAAGCCCGACCGGGTGGTGGTGGACTGCGGCGTCAAAAGTCTCGCCATGGATCAGCACGCTCCTTATTTTCCCGCTTTTCCCGAGGCGGAGCTGCGCTTCAGCGAGGAGCACACCACGATCTTCATCGACAACAGCGACCTGTTCCCTGGCGATATGCTGCTCTGTGTGCCCGGGCATTGCTGCACCACCGTCAACACCTTTGACCGCATCCATGTGATCCGCGGCGAAGACGTGCTGCACGTCTGGCCCATCACCAGCCGGGGTAAAGCGCAGTAAGCGTTTCCTGTGAGGAGGCATGGAATATGAATAACAAAAACCAGCAATCTGTGGTCCTGCGGGATATGGTGGAAGCGGATATTGAGAATTATGTCCGCTGGTTTACAACAGAGACCGAATGGTGCGCGCTGGATACGCCCTGGGAGCCACTGGAGCACGGCAGCGAGGAGGAAGAACGGAAAAACTGGACGGAATATTTTATGCAGGCATCCCCGATCCCGCCGGATGCGCCCCGCTGGAAGTATGAAATTGAAGCAAACGGAGTCCATGTCGGCTGGGTTTCGCAGTACCGGGACTTGGAATTCCTCCCAAACCCCCATCAGTTCCCCGCCGTCGGCATCGACCTTGCCGCGCCGGAGGCGCGGGGCAAGGGCATCGGCACGGCGGCGCTTTCGCTGTTTTTGGACAAGCTGCGGGAGCAGGGATTCCACTGTTTTTATCTGGAAACCTGGTCAGGCAACGGATCCATGCTCCGTGTGGCCGAAAAGCTGGGCTTTCATGAGGTTTTCCGAAAGCCCGCATGTCGAAGCGTTGGCGGCCGGATGTTTGACGCCGTGACGTTTCTGCTTCGGGATCTGTAATCATCTGTAAGACACAACCGGGCCCGCGCCGGATGATCCGGCGCGGGCCCGGTCTTTTGTGACGGTCAGGACTGCTTGGGCAGACCGGCAAAACTGCGTTCCAGCTCCTCGTCTGCAGGAACATAGTCAGTCATCCGGCCATCGTGGAACTGCTCGTAGGCCTTGAGATCGAAATATCCGGTTCCCGTGAGGCCAAAGAGGATGGTCTTTTCCTCTCCGGTTTCCCTGCATTTCAGCGCCTCGTCCAGCGCGACGCGAATGGCGTGCGCCGATTCGGGCGCGGGGAGGATTCCCTCCACCCGGGCAAAATATTCCGCCGCCTCGAACACCTGCGTCTGCTTCACCGACACGGCCTCAAAAAGCCCGTCGTGATAAAGTTGGCTGAGGATAGGGCTCATGCCATGATAGCGCAGGCCCCCGGCGTGCTCGGGCGCCGGGATAAAATCTGCGCCAAGCGTATACATTTTCGCCATGGGACAGATGCGGCCCGTGTCGCAGAAATCATAGGCAAATCGGCCCCGGGTCAGGCTGGGGCAGGACGCCGGTTCCACGGCCACAATGCGGTAATCCCGCTCGCCCCGCAGTTTTTCTCCCATAAAGGGCGCGATCAATCCGCCCAGATTCGAGCCGCCGCCCGCGCTGCCGATGATGATATCGGGAACGATGCCGTATTGGTCCATCGCCGCTTTGGTTTCCAGGCCGATCACGCTCTGATGCAGCATCACCTGATTGAGCACGCTGCCCAGTACATAGCGATAGCCTGGCTGGGAAACCGCACGCTCCACTGCCTCGGAAATGGCGCAGCCCAGCGAACCGCCAGTGTTGGGATGCGCGGCAAGGATCTTCCTGCCCACCTCCGTGGTGTCGGAGGGCGACGGCGTGACCGACGCGCCATAAGTTCGCATGACCTCTCGGCGGAATGCCTTTTGTTCGTAACTGGATCGAACCATATACACCTGACAATCCAATCCAAAATAGGCGCAAGCCATGCTCAGCGCCGTTCCCCATTGTCCCGCGCCTGTCTCGGTGGTCACGCCCCGCAGACCCTGCTTTTTTGCGTAATAAGCCTGCGCCACGGCGGAATTGAGCTTGTGAGAACCGGAGGTGTTGCTCCCCTCGAATTTATAATAGATTTTGGCGGGGGTTCCCAGACGTTCTTCCAGACAATAGGCCCGCACCAGCGGCGAGGGGCGGTACATTCGGTAAAAGTTCAGGATCTCCTGCGGGATCGGGACAAAGGTCGTGGCGTCGTCCAGTTCCTGCTCCGTCAATTCCTTGCAAAAGACCTGCTCCAACTCATCGGCGGCGATGGCGCTTCCTGTGCCGGGATGGAGCAGCGGCGCAGGCTTGTGCTTCATATCCGCCCGCAGGTTATACCAGCTTTTGGGCATTTCGGATTCCTTCAGATAAATTTTGTAGGGGATTTCTTTGTTTTGCATATGGCGTGCTCCTTTCTCGCGCTTGCGGCTTCGGAGCAAAGAAAAAAGCCTTTGTCTCCGAAGATTCTTCTTTCTTCGGGACAAAAGCTCTCGCTTCTGCGGTACCACCCAAATTGACGGCAAAGCCGCCCTCTCTGCGGCGCACGATCATGCGCCTTCCCCTTGATAACGGAGGGATTCCGTCGGTCACTACTACGCCCGTGCGTTTCGTTCCGCCCTCTCCGGCCCATTCGTCGAAGTGCCGCCGCTGACTCGCACCACCCGTCAGTTCTCTGAACGCAGCCTGCTCCGCTTACTCTCCCGGATCATCGGTTTGATGGTTTGGATTATAGTCCCGCTTTTGAGATTTGTCAATCGTTTTTTTGCGAAATAAAATTTTTACCGTTCGCTGACAAAGGTCGCTTCTTCCCCAAAAATCAAATCGTCGATGTCGGGGCCGTCCTGCCAGTCATACGTGTTCTCTTTCATATCATCGCTCCTTTCCGATAAATCATTTTATGCGGCGGCGCGGCAATGGGTGCTGACATATTGACGAATTGCCCGCTATGGTATACCATATTTTAAACGGCCATGAGAAAGGAGGTGCTGCGGTTGGATTCCATCACGATGCTGGACGGGGCCATGGGCACGCTTCTGCTGCGGCAGGGAATCGCCAGAAGCATCCCGTTGGAGGGGCTTTGCCTCACCGATCCCCAACGGATCACGGCGATTCACCGCGCCTATCTGACGGCGGGCGCTCAGATCTTATACGCCAACACCATGGGCGTAAATCGTCTCTGTCTGGAACATCCGGAATGTGACGCCGCACACCTGATTCACGCCGCCGTAAATTGTGCCAAAGCCGCATCGGCGGGAACGAATGCCCGCATTGCCGTTTCTTCCGGCCCCTGCGGCACGATCCCGCCCGCAATACGCAGCGCGGCCTGCGAAGCAATCGTCCGGGCCGCGGAGGCAGCCGGAGCCGATTTGCTGGTTTTTGAAACGATGATCGACAAAACCGAGGCCCTTTGCGCGCTGAATATTGCAAAAAAGCACACCGCCCTTCCGGTTTTTGTCACACTGACCTGCGATGCATCGGGACGAATGCCATGCGGCGCTTACGCCGACCAGACGGTTTCCGCATTGGAGCAGGCGGGCTCCGACGCGGTTGGGCTCAATTGTTCTCTGGGGCCCGACCGGATGCTGGCGGTTATGGAATCACTGGCAAAACGCACTGCTCTGCCGCTGGTTTTGAAACTGAGCGCCGGTCTGCCTGACCCGCAAACAGGCGAATATCCGCTCTCGCCGGAGGCGTATGCCCACGCCGTGGCACCTTATCTCCCGTTGGGCATTTCCTATCTGGGCGGATGCTGCGGTACCACGCCGGAATACATTAAAGCACTTGCTTCTTCTTATATAATAAACTCTGTAAAGGAATAGAACTTTTCACCTTTTTCAAAAAAGATCCGCCAATCGGCGGATCTTTTGCGTTATCGTTCCTTGTCTTGCAGATAGCACAGCGCATGATAGAGCATCATTGCCGCGTCCTCCCGCGTCACCGCGTTGCCGCAGCGAACCGTGTTGTCGGAGAAGGCGGGAAGAATGCCGGCCGCTGTCGCGTTGGCAACCGATTGCTTCGCCCAGCCGGGGATTTCTTCCGCATCGCAAAAAGCGGGCACGCGGCCGTCGCGGGGCAGCGTCAGCGCCCGGTCGAGGATTGCGGCCGCCTCGGCTCTGGTGATGATTTGATCGCCGTAAAAGGCCCGGTTGCCCAGCCCGTCGCTGATGCCCCGGATCACGCCGGAGGTCAGCCCCGCCGCCACATAGCTTTGCGTCCAGGCGGGAATATCGGCGTTATCCGAAAGTCCCGTGGCCACCGCCGCCGTGGGCATGGGCAGCTCGGCTACCGCCGCCGTCAGCGTAAGGAACTCCGCCCGGGTCAGGGGTTTTTCGGGATAAAAAAAGGTTTCACTCCCCAACTTCTCACCGGAAAAAATGCCCGCCTGCCGCAGCCGCAGCGCGGCATAATGGGCGGAGCTGTCCCCCATGTCGGTATAGACCGCCGCTTCCCGCGCTCCACGTTTGATTACCTTGACGGTAACGGCGGCAGGCTTGGAGCGGTTGCCATGGTCGTCTACGGCAACATAGGTGAAGCTGTCCTTCCCCGCCTTTCCGGCAGGGGTATAAACAAATCCGCTTTCGGTGATTTCCACACTTCCCCGCCTGGCCTGGGATACCAATTCAAACCCGCAGGGATCCCCCTCGGGATCCACCGCCTTGAGCGCGCCTGTGAGCGGCAGATCGGCATAGGTTTCCGCTTCCAGCGCCACCGCCACCGGCGCCTCGTTTGGCTTGTCGGAAAGATGCAGCGAAACCGTCACCGCCTCCTCGCGTTCTCCCCCATGGAGAAAGACCGGCGCGAAGGTGAACTGCGTCCGCACCTCCGCCGCCGTGTCGGGAGAATAGCAAAGCGTGGAAAGCCGCCGTGCGGAAACGGTGCTTCCCGCCTCCAGCGGCGCCCCCGCGCAAAGCAGGCTTCCCTGCTCTGGCAGCGTGCGGATCACAATGGCGGAAAGCGGATCGCCGCCCTTTGTATGGGTCAGAAAATCGGCGTCGGAAAACAGCACAAGCCGTCCCTCAGGCGCGGTTTTGGAAAAGGACGAAACCGCAGACTTCTCTTCCCCACCCTTTTTCGCGGCGGCCGGAACAAGAAATCCAAACCCAAAAGCACAGGCCAGCGCCAGCGCCGCCCAGACCGTGGGGCCTTTTCTTTTGTGAAACATGAGCATTCCTCCTTGATTTGATTCAGGTGCTCTTATTGTTTCGACGAAAGTTGAATTTATTCTGTGAAAAGCGGTTGCTATTTCTGGCACTTTGTGTCAAAATAAAAAGAAAACACTTTTTGCAAAGTGAGGTCATGATATGAAAAAACAAAGTCGCGTTTTGGTATTGGATTTCGGCGGGCAATATAACTTGCTGGTGGCGCGCCGGGTGCGGGAGTGCGGCGTGTATTGCGAAATCAAGCCCTGGTCGGTCTCTCTCGAAGCAATAGAGGCGTTCGCCCCCGACGGGATCATCTTTACCGGCGGCCCCGCCACCGTGTTTGACGACGGCGCGCCGATGATCGACAAGCGCGTTTTCGAACTGGGCGTGCCCGTGCTGGGCATTTGCTACGGC
>JAFZPW010000138.1 GCA_017552495.1 Clostridia bacterium
CCGCCCAGTCCAGCGCCATAGCCAGCCAGACAGCGGTAAGATTCCAATGGACTGCAAAGATCAAAAGCGCCGCCAGAGGCAGACGGATGAGCCACATACCGATGATCGAAACAAAGAAGGGCCAACGGGTGTCACCCGCGCCGTTGAACACGCCGCTGAGCACATTGCCCGCGCCCACCAGCGGCTCAGCCAGCGCCTGGATCCGCAGCACGCGCCCGCCCAGCGCGATAACGGCGGCGTCGGCAATAAACAGGCCGATCAGCCGGGGCGCCAGTGCAAACAGCAGGCCGCCGGTGACCACCATGATCCCCACGCCCGCCAGCGCGCACAGGCGGCCGTATTGAAAGGCCCGCTCCCGGTCGCCCGCGCCCAGATGCTGCGCCACCAGCGTGGTGGCGGCGATGGACACGCCGAAGGCCGGCATATAGCAGATGGATTCCGCCGAGTTGGAAAGCTGATGGGCCGCCAACGCCACCGTGCCCAGCCCGCTTATCATAAAGGTGCTGAAAATCTGCCCCACCGAGATCGTTCCCCGCTCAAACACCAGCGGCAATCCCAAACGCACCGCCTGCCGGATGATCGTTTTATTCGGGCGGAAGCTCTCCCGCAGGTGGATCTGCGTGGGGGTTTTGCGGACAAAGAGCACCAGCAGCAGCGCGCAACCCGAAAAGGCGGTGGCGATTGCCGTGGCAAGGGCCGCGCCCACCACGCCCAAGCCCGCCCGGTGCAGCGTAAAGCTCCACGAGCCGATGTGCACCTGCCGGGAGGGATAGATCAAGAGATAGTTGCCCACCACGTTGATGACATTGGTGAGGATGTTGAATTTCAGCGGCGTTTTGGCGTCGCCCACGCACCGCAAAAGGCGCGAGCAGATCATCAGCGCCACCTGAAACAGCTCCACCGCGCCCACCACGCGAAAATAGGCCACCGCCTGGCTTGCCACCTCGGCCTCGGTTTTCATCCAATAAGGCAGCTTGGGCGCGATCACCAGCTCCACCAGCAGCGTCAGCACCAGCCCCAGCACGCCGACGGCCAGCACCGCCTGCCGGATGGTTTCCCGGGCGTCCTCTGTCCGGCCCTCGCCGACGCGCCGGGCGGTGATGACGGAATAGCCCACGGCGGCTCCCGCCGTGGTGCCCATCAGCAGCCAGATCGCCGGGCTGCACACGCTGACGGCCGCGGTGGCCGTGGTGCCGATGGAGCCCACCATGGCCGTATCCACATAATTCACCGCCGTCTGCAAAAGCTGCTCCAGAACGGTGGGCCACGCCAGCAGAAAGATCATTTTCCACGGCGGAATGCTGTTATCCAGCAGATCCAGTTGTTTGGTCATAAAACCCCTCTTGCTTCCTCAAATCCCGTCTTTTCCTAAAAAGAAACCCGTCCGAAGGGGACGGGAACCCTTATTTTCTCCGGCTGCCGCGCATGGCAAAACCAAGCACCGTGCCGCAGCCACCGCCGATGATGTGGGTGAGATGGGAAATGCCGTCGTTGCGGAACAGGGCGTCGAAAACCTCCTGCCCCAGATACAAAACGGCCACCAAAATCAGCGTCAGCGGGATGCATCCGTTTTTCATCCCGGAAAGCGACGCCAGAAAGATCAACATAAACACGATGCCCGAGGCGCCCAAAAGCACGCTGCCCGGCGCCAGCACACAATGCGCCGCCCCGGAGACAAAGGCCGTCACCCCCATGGCAAGCAGCAGATTGCGGCTGCCGTAGCGCTCTTCCACAGCCGGGCCCACGATGAGGATATACAGGGCGTTGCTGAAAAAGTGCTGCCAGCCGGAATGCCCCAGAACATGCCCGAACAGGCGCACATAGGTCAGCGGATCGGCCAGGGAACTGCGATAAACGCAAAAGAGCAGCGTGGTGCTGCGCCCCGCCGTCAGCCTTGCGAGCCCCAGCGCCGCCAGGCAAAGCAGCACATAGGTCAAAATCACCGGGGAATTATACTGAATCTTTTTCAAAAGCCGTCACTCCAGTCCAAACGGGAGCGCCGCAGGCGCAGGCGCAAGATTATTTTGTCAAAAGATCATTGTCCTTTTTCAGCGATCCGAAGGGATCCAGCTCCGAAAGGCCCTCCATGCTCAGCATATTTTCCAGCACGCTGATATCGGTGGAAACGTCCATGGCTTCGTTTTCGTAAAGGGCGTCCAACTGCTTTTCAAAACCGGCCACCAGTTTATCCATGATCTCCTCCACATCCTTCATGGCGGAGGAGATGTTGTCGCCATCGATGCCGGTGCGCTCCATGCGGGCGTAAGACTCCAGAATATTAAAGGTTTTGGGCAGATAATGGTTGCGGAACTGCCGCAAACTGGCCTCCTTTTCGGGATGGGTTTCGGCATAGTCCAAAATCTTGTGCGTGAGCGCTTCCAGTCGATCCAGCCGCTGGGACACCTGTCCGTCGGCGATCTTTTCATTAAGACTGCGGATGCGGCGTTCCTCGGGATAGATCTTTTCTCCCGTCTCGCTGCTCACGGTGATCTCCTCGTCCGCCGGGGCGGCGGCGCGGGTTTTGTGCCGGTCTTTTTTGGCATCGGGATAGGTGAGAACGCGGTTGATGCTGTCCACATACATCCCCTTGAGCAGCCCCTCGCCCAGCATCCAGTTCAGATCCTCACAGCATTTTTTATAGCTGGTTGGGATGGCGGCGGCCAGATCGTCAATGTCGATCGAGCGCTGGTCGCCCAGCATGGCGACATAGGTGCGGCAGCGCATGACCCGGTCGTGCCGGCGGCTGCCCACCACACTCATGACCGCGCCGGGGCCGGCGAGAAACAGCGCCGTTATGGTGGATCCTATGATACCGTCCCAGAACATGCCGCCGGAAAGGGTCCCCAGCAGCACGATGAGCGCGATGGCCGCGCCGATGCCAAAAACAATGTTGCCCGCAATTTTGAGGCCCTTGCCGATGGAGGCCGAAAGCTTGGCGTTATCCAAAAGCGACCGCTTGACCGCTTCGTTCTGCTTGATCCGCTGAGCCTGCTGCCGGGCCTCCTGAGGCACGGCCTGCCGGTTTTCCATCCGGGGATCCTGCTGCGTCTCGCGATAGGTGTAGTGATAGGTTCCGTCGGC
>JAFZPW010000139.1 GCA_017552495.1 Clostridia bacterium
CGTCGGGATGCCGCCGCTGCAAATCGGCCTCCAGCACATAGAGCAGGCCGGAGCGCCGCTCCCGGGCCAGGATCACAATGGCGGAAAAATCGCCGGAGGCCGTTTTGCCCAGACTGGGGTCGCAATAACCGAAAAACTGAAAATCTCCGGAAAAATCCACCCCCTCGGGGTCGTAATAACGGAACCATTCCGCAGGAAACAGACAGCTTTGCGGATCCACGGGCGTGTTTTGCATCTCTTGATAAAAGATCCCCTCTCCCTCGCTGACCATCATGCACATCAACTCGTAATAGGA
Organism: Clostridia bacterium; assembly: GCA_017552495.1. Lineage (GTDB taxonomy): Bacteria > Bacillota > Clostridia > Oscillospirales > Butyricicoccaceae > UBA4644. Next base: position 296 of record JAFZPW010000139.1, read on the forward strand.
GAGCTTTTTGGGCCACAGCACCCGGGTGCCCGCCAGCATCTCCTTGCGGTGAGCGGTGAAAAACCGCAGGGCGGTCTTGTCCCGCCGGGGATCGGAAAGGTCGGTGTAGAGCGTCTGCCAGCGCCGCCACAGATCGCTTTCGGAAAACCGCTCCACTGCCTGCAGCCGCAGCGTTTTGTATGCGGGATTTCGCAGCAGACGGCTCAGAAGGCTGTCGTGATGCAGCACGGTCCCGATGCACACAATGTCGGTATAGCGGTCGCCCGCCTTGCTCACCGCGCCGAAAAACCACCGCTCCAGTTTTTGCCGCAGGTCGGCGGACAGCACCTCCTGGTCGTTTTCCACATCGTCCAGCAAAATCAGATCGGGGCGGCGGGCGCCGTGCCGCCGGCCACGCAGCTTTTGCCCCGAGCCCACGGCGTCGATGCGCGCCCCGTTTTCCAGGAGGATGACGGTGCTTTTCCAAACTCGCCCTTTTTGCGCGCCGAAGTCCCGCAAAATCGCCTCGTTGTCCTCCAACTCAGTTTTGATCGCGTCGAGAAAGGCGGCGGCCTGAGCCTCGGTGTCCGAGACCAGCAGAATGTATTTTTTGTAGCCGTAAAGCGCCGCGTGCAGCACGTTTTGCAGGCTCATCAGCGTGGATTTCGCGTGTCCCCGGGGGGCGGCCACCGCCAGGCGGCAGCCGGGGCTTTCCAGCATGGGGGCCGTTCCGCCGGACAGAGGATTCATTCCCCGCATCACCGTTTTGGCCCACAGACGGCAAAGCCGCCGGTGAAACGGCGGCGAGGGCAGGGTGAAATAATGGGGCAGATAGGTCTGGCCAAAGAGCAGCGGATCGGCGGCACAGGCCGCCTTAGCGCTTGGAAACAAGGATGTCATAGATCTGCGTCAGCTTCTGCTCGATGGAGGTCTGGAATCGGCAGAACTCATCGTAGCGGAGATAACTTTCCCGGATGCGGTCGAGCGCCTTCGCCGTCTGCTTTTTTTTCGTCCTCCAGATCCATGCGCAGAGCGTCGTGACCGGAAATCAGCCGTTTGAGAAAATAGCCGAAGGCCCCGGTGACAGCCGCCAGCGCACAAGAGACCCAAACCGTTTGATTCATAAAAATATCACTCCTTTGCCGCCTATTGTGGGGCAAAGGAGCGGAAAAGCAAAAGGAACCGCGCATTTGACAGATCAGTTCGGGGTCTCCGTCCATTCCCGGACGGGGCGGACGGTATAATTCTGTCCGGTGAGATAACTGCAGATCACGGGCAACACCTGCTGGGTCAGCTCGTCGGGGCGGAGCAGCAGCGCGCTGCCGCTTTCCGCCGAACGAAGCGTCTGCTGCAGCGCCGTACGCAGGCGCTGAGCGGTGAGCTCCGGCGTGTAAACGTCATAGGTGGGGAGCCATGGTTGAAAGCCCGCCTGGCTGAGAGCCATGCGCTGCTGCGGGGAAAGGGCGTCGGGATCGGCCGCGGAAACCAGCCGCACCCGGATGTGCAGCAGAGAGGCCAACGCTTCCGAGGCGGCCTCGGCTTCGGCTTCGGGGTCGTCCTCCGTCAGCAGGATCCCCAGGGAAAATCCCCGGCAAAAGACCTGCCGCATCTGGTCGGCCGACCCGGCCAGATCGTCGGAGGGGAAGAAAAAGGCGGCGGAGAAGCGGGAGGCCTCCAGCGTATCCAGCAGATGCGAAAGGGAATCGTCCGGCTTGCCCAAAAAGAGCAGCGAAATATCCCGGGCAGCGGGGGCGGGCGGCGCGGGAGGCGTATCGCCGCCGGGGGATGCCAGACCGCTGTTGACGTTGCGGGCATCGGCCACACCGGCCAGCGCCTCTTGATTGCGGGAAATCACCGCCGATTCCGAGAGCGCCGGGGTCTTGCCCGCCACACGGATCACGGAATAGCCCACGCCGCTGTTGGCGGCGGAAACAAAGGCAAAGTACAGATTGAGCCGGATACAAATCAGTTGAATGGGCAGATAAGGCACGCCGCCCCGCATTTTTGCGGAGAGGGGAATCTGGCTGTTTGCTTCATAGGTATAGGTGTTCCCTGTGTCCAGCTCAAAATAGATGGCGTTGCCGGTGCGGAACACGGTGACCCGCTGATCGGCGGCGTTATAGGAGCAGCCCACCCCGCTGAGCTTTTGCAGCGTGGTATAGGGCGTGTAGATGATGCCGTCGAGATAGACGGCCATGCCGTTGTCCGAAGCGTCGGTGAGGACGGTGTCCTCGGCGATGGTGAGCAGATAACTGTCGGCGGCAAAAACCGGAACAGAGGCAGGCAGCACGGCCAGCGCCAATGCCAGCGTCAAAAGAAGCGCCAGCGTCTTTTTCATTTCCGCATCCCTCCCTGCATAAGGTTTTTTCAGATCGCTTTTATTATACGGCATGGGCCGGAAAATGGCAAGAGGGCAAAAAAGGAGGCGGGGATATGGCGCAGAGCGGGTTGTTTGATCTGCCGCCGGAGGTGTTGTGCGCGCTGGCCACGGTGCTGGGATTTGCCGCCGCCGGCAAACTGACGCCCGCGCAGCAGAACACGCTGGGAAACGCCCTGATGCTCACGGGGCAGGTGCTGGAGACCGCTTCGGCGCAGGGGCAGTATTTGCAGGCGCAGCAAGTCCGGCCCGAACGCCGCCTGGCGGACATCGAGGCTCGTCTGGCGGAACTGGAGCGGCAAAACGGCGCTTAAAGCAGCACGGGAACAGAGCGGACAATTTCCATCTCGTCAGGGGTGACGGCGCACTCCAGCGCCTGTACGTCCACGCCGGCCCGGGCCGCTTCCCGCAATGCCTCGCCGAAGGCGGGGTGGGTGCGGTCGTTGGGCATAAAACCGAGGATGCCGGACATTTGAACGATAAAAACCACATGGGCGCCCAGCCCGGCGGCCTTGGCCGCCGTCAATTCCCGCAGATGCTTCACGCCGCGCAGCGTGGGCGCGTCGGGAAAACGGACAAGGCCGTTTTCTTCCAGCGTGACGCCCTTGACCTCGATGTAATGGAGCGTCCCGTCCGCTTCCATGGAAAAATCAAAGCGGGAAGCGCCGCAGGCCACCTCGGCGCGCAGCGAATCTCCGCCGGGGAGAAAGCGCCCCGCCCGGGCGTATTCCGCAAAAGCGGCGTTGGGTGCGGCGGCGTCCATGTTAATCAGACGGCCGCCCTTTTCCACGGCGATCAGATCAAAGGCGGTTTTGCGCCCAGGCTTGTCCGCCCGGCTGAGCCAGACCCGCACGCCGGGGATCAAAAGTTCCCGGCAGCGGCCGGTGTTTTTCACATGGACGGTCTCCTCGGCGCCGTTCAGCAGTACCTGAGCGATAAAGCGGTTGGGCCGCCGGACAAAGACCGCCGGAACAACGTGTGCGTACCGCATCAGACCCGCTCCTCCCGTTTCACCGGAACAAAACGGGGCTGGCGGCAGCCTTCCCGCTCCACTATCTCGTTCCACATGGCGGCGGGGCGCACCCAAACGCCCCCGTCGCCGTACAGGGCGCGATAAACCACCATCTCCTCCCCGGTCTCGCTGTGGCGGGCGGTACACAGGACACGATAGAGCCCGCCTTTGAAATGCCGGTAGAGCCCGGCGGGAACAGAAGCCTTCATACAGATCACCTCAATGACAGTATACCGGATTCTTTTTTCCGCTGCAAGCCTTGCGGCAAACGGCGTTTCATGGTAAGATGAGGTTAAATTATCAAAGGAGGCGATCGTTAATGGCGGCGTCCAAAGTATATTTTACTGATTTTTCCGCCAGAAAAGAGCCGTTGCAGCGCAAACTTTATCGGCTGATGGTGGCGGCCGGTATCAAAAACATGGATTTTGAGAACAAATTCACCTGCATCAAACTGCACCTGGGCGAGCCGGGCAATTTGGGCTATCTGAGGCCCAATTACGCAAAAACGGTGGCCGATCTGGTGAAGGAACTGGGCGGCAAGCCCTTTTTGAGCGACGCCAACACCCTTTATGTCGGCCGCCGGAAAAACGCGTTGGAGCATCTGGAGGCCGCCTATGAAAACGGGTTTTCCCCTTTTTCCACCGGCTGCCATGTAATCATCGCCGACGGGCTCAAAGGCACCGACGAGGTGGAGGTTCCCGTGGCGGGCGCGGAATACTGTCCCACCGCCAAGATCGGCCGCGCCTTTATGGACGCCGATGTGTTTCTTTCCCTGACCCATTTCAAGGGTCATCAGTCCACCGGCTTCGGCGGCTGTCTGAAGAATATCGGCATGGTCGGCTCCCGCGCGGGCAAGATGGAGATGCACTCCCGGGGGATTCCCTCGGTAAACGCAAAAAAATGCGTGGGCTGCCGCATCTGCGGACAGAACTGCGCCCACGGCGCCTTTTCTTATGATTCAGGGAAAGCCAGTCTGGACGAGGGAAAGTGTACCGGCTGCGGAAGGTGTATCGCCCATTGTCCCACCGACGCCATCCAGTGCAAATGGGACGAGGCCCGCTCGGTGCTCAGCAAAAAGGTGGCGGAATATACCAAGGCCGTGGTAGACGGACGGCCCTGTTTCCATGTGACGCTGGTGATGGACGTTTCCCCCACCTGCGACTGCGACACCTGCAACGACCTGCCCGTGATCCCCGACGTGGGGATGTTTGCCTCCTTCGATCCGGTGGCGCTGGATCAGGCCTGCGCCGACGCGGTGAACGCCCAGACGGTGGCCAAAGGCAGCCTGCTGGACGAGATCGTGCGGGAGCAGGGCTTGGACAAGCCAAAGGGCGAATATTTCCGCACCATGCATCCCGACACCCGTTGGGAAGATGGACTGGAGCACGCCGAAAAGCTGGGGCTTGGCACACGGGAATATGAATTGATCGAGATCTGAGAGAAGCGAAAAGCATGGAACGGCAGGAACTGGAGCGTCTGTTTGCGTTTTGGTGCGCCAAACTGCGCGTCACGCCGGGATGGGACGCCAAACTGAAACTGGTGGAAGACCCCGGCTGGCGCAAGACCGGAGACATCAAGATCGACTGTGACGATAAAAAAGCGGTGGTGCTGCTCAACACAGCCCGGATGGAGGGGCGCAACCCGGAGGAAATTTTGGTGCACGAGCTGTTCCACCTCAAACTCTATCCCCTGGATCAGACCACCGAAAGCTTGATCGACAGCACCTTTGAAGAAGGGACGCCGGCCCGCGCCTTTGCCATGACGCAGTTTTTTACCACGCTGGAGCAGACGGTGGAGGAATTGGCCAAGTGCTTTTTGCTGGAGTTTGGCGAAGACCGGACGCTCTCCTTCGGCCGGTGCGAAGCCAAGCCCTCATTCAACGAATTGTTCGGCGGACTGAAAAATCTGGAGTGAGCGGGAACGGAACAAGCCCGCGGGAGAAAAACGGCGAAAAAAACAGGGAGCGGGCAGTTGCCCGCTCCTTTTCCCGTTTTTGACAGGGAACCTGCGTTGTTATTCCGACCCGAACCGCTCCCGGAGATAGGAGAGGGTGGTTTCCGGCACGAGCCGCGCGATGGCGGGCCAGTCCCGCTCTGCCAGAAGCGCCCGTACCCGGGAGGCCGAGATGGGCGCGCCGTTTTGTTCCCGGCGGGAGAACTGGGTGACCTGAATGCCCCGCGGAGGCAAAAAGACCATCATGCGGCGGTTGTAAGCCTCCGTCACGGGGGAGAGCGGCTCTGTGCCTACAAAGCGGCGGGTGATGCCCAGCGCCGGGGCAAAATACGAGCAGAATATCTCCAGATCCAGGTCACAGCGGATGTCGGCTGCCCGCGCCTTATCCTGAATGAAATAGGTGGGGAAGGTGGCCGCCGAGATGAGATAATCCCCCGTGGGATGGACGATGACGTTTTCCAGGTCAGCGGTGCCGGCCCGCGCCAGCGCCAGCCGGTGGGCGGCGGGGATGAGGCTTTTGTCCTCTGAGAGAATAAAGACGTGGAGCAGCTCGCAGGCCGCGGCGGCCTGCTCCATGAGATAGCGATGCCCCAGGGTAAAGGGATTGAAGTTTGCCACCACGGCGCCCACCGTCCCCGCGCAGGGCCGGGTTTCCAGCGACGCGGCAAAATCTCGCGCCCCGTTTCGCGTGTTTTCCATCAGCAGGGTGTCGACGGTTTCGGCCACGGGATAAAAGTCCAGATCGGAAAACATCATCCGGTTTTTCGGCTTGGTATAGAGGAACAGGTGGCGGATGCCCCGGCGAAAGGCCTCTTTCCGCAGCTCGGTGATTACCGTGGCGGTCAGGCCCTCGCCCTGACGGGCGGGATCCACCGCGATGCACTTGAAAATATTGCCCGAAAGCGAGCCGGAGGCGACGATTTCCTCATCCTCCAGCAGATTCACCGTGTATTCGATGCGCTCGTCATAATCCAGCCCTTGCCGGGCGAGAAAGTCCCGCAGCCGGGTTTGCCGCCACGGGCGCAGCGGCGCGCCATATTCCAGTTCCATCAAAGCACCTCCCGGGAGATCCCGTAAAACCGCAGGGCGTTTTCGCAGGCGGTCTGAAGAATTTCCTCCGGCGTCACGCCCCGAAGATGGGCGATGCGCTCCGCGATATAACGGATGTTGCGGGAATCGTTGCGCTTGCCCCGCATCGGGACGGGGGAAAGATAGGGCGCGTCGGTTTCCAGCAGCATCCGGTCCGGCGGACACAGGGCCGCCGTCTCGGCGGTCTTGCGATTGTTTTTATAGGTAATGGGGCCGTCAAAACCCAGATACCAGCCCAACTTCAGCAGCTCCTTTGCCATTTCGGCGCTGCCGGAATAGCAATGGAACACGCCCCGGACCCCAGGGAACTCGCTGACGATGGCAAGACAGTCGCCGTGGGCCTCCCGGTCGTGGACGATGACGGGAAGCGAAAGCTCCTGCGCCAGCGCAAGCTGGGCGCGGAAAACGGCCTGCTGATGTGCCCGGGGCGGATTTTCCGGCCAGTAATAGTCCAGCCCGATCTCGCCCACGGCCACCACCTTGGGATCGCTTGCCAGAGCCCGCAGTTCCTCTAAATGGGCGGGAACATAAGGGGCGCAGTTTTCCGGATGACAGCCCACGGCGGCGTAAACGTGGGGATAGGCGTGGGCCAGCGCCACCGCCGCACGGGAAGAGGACAGGTCGCAGCCGGGATTGACGATATAATTTACCCCGGCGGCGGGCATGGCGGAAAGCAGCGCCTCCCGGTCGGGATCAAAGGCGCTGTCGTCGTAGTGAGCGTGGGTGTCGAAGATCATAAGGGCTCCTAATTTTTGTGCCCTGCGCAGCCGAGCGGCGCAGGGCATGGATTTGTTCAGCACAGCTTCGCGCCGGCGGGGATGGCGTCGTCCAGCATGATAAGCTGGAGCTTTTCTTCGCCTTTTTCCTTATGGATGGCGGAGAGCAGCATACCGCAGCTCTCCAGACCCATCATCTTCCGGGGCGGGAGATTGACGATGGCCAGCAGGGTTTTTCCCACAAGTTGCTCGGGCTCGTAGAACTTGTGGATACCGGAAAGGATCTGCCGGTCGACGCCCGTGCCATCGTCCAGGGTGAAGCGCAGCAGCTTGTCCGACTTTTTCACCGCCTCGCAGGCCTTGACCTTGACGGCGCGGAAGTCGCTCTTGCAGAAGGTGTCGAAATCCACCGTTTCCTCGTTCTGCGGCTCGAGCTCCAGAGCGGGCAGGGCAGCCTTGGCCCGCTGGGCCAGCATGGCCTGAATTTCCCCGGTCTTTTTGGGGATGTCGATGCGGGCAAAAAGGATCTCGCCCTCGCCCAGCCTGTGGCCGGCCTCCAGCGCGCCGAAGGCGCTCAGGCTGTCCCAATCCGAGGGGGCGATATTGAGCTGCCGGAAGATGCGCTCCGCCGTTTCGGGCAGGAAGGGAGCCAGCAGCGTGGCGGAGAAGCGGATGGTTTCCAGCAGGTTATAGAGCACGGTGTCCAGACGGGCGTGGTTGTTCTCGTCCTTGGCCAGCACCCAGGGCGTGGTTTCGTCGATATATTTGTTGGCGCGGCGCAGCAGGGTAAAGATCTCGTCGATGGCGTCGGCCACCCGGAGCTGATCCATCTTGGCGGCCACCCGGCCGGGGGTCGCCAGACACAGGTCGACGAGTTCCCGGTCAAAGTCGCCGGGCACGGCGTGGTCGGACAAAACGCCGCCGCTGTATTTGTGGCTCATGGCGACGGTGCGGTTCACTAGATTGCCCAGGATGTTGGCCAGATCGCTGTTGATGCGCTCCATCAAAAGATCATAGGTCAGCGTGCCGTCGCTGGCAAAGGGGATCTCGTGGAGCAGATAATAGCGCACGGCGTCCACGCCGAAGAGATCGACCAGATCGTCGGCGTAGATCACGTTGCCCTTGGATTTGCTCATCTTGCCGTCGGCCATGGCCACCCACGGATGACCGAACACCTGCTTGGGCAGAGGCTGATCCAGCGCCATCAGCAGGATCGGCCAGTAAATGGTGTGGAAACGCAGGATGTCCTTGCCGATGAGATGCACGTCGGCGGGCCAATACTTTTTGTATTGCGCACCGTGCGCGCCCTCCACCTCATAGCCGGGGAAGGTGATGTAGTTGCTCAGCGCGTCGATCCACACATAGACCACATGCTTGGGGTCAAAGTCCACGGGCACGCCCCAGGTAAAACTGGTGCGGGAAACGCACAGATCCTGCAGGCCGGGCTTTAAGAAGTTGTTGACCATCTCGTTCTTGCGCGCTTCGGGCTGGATGAAGCCGGGGTGCTCCTCAATATGCTTCATCAGGCGGGGCGCGTACTTGCTCATCTTAAAGAAATAGGCCTCCTCCTTGGCGGGGTGCACGGGGCAGCCGCAGTCGGGGCACTTGCCGTCAACGAGCTGGCTCTCGGTCCAGAAGGATTCGCAGGGCGTGCAGTACAGCCCCTCGTATTCGCTCTTATAAATATCGCCCTGGTCATAGAGTTTTTTGAAGATCTGCTGCACCTTGCGCTCGTGCATGGGATCGGTGGTGCGGACAAAACGGTCGTAGGAGGTGTTCATCACATCCCAGATGCGCTTGATCTCGCCGGCTACGTTATCCACAAACTGCTGCGGCGTGATGCCGGCGGCCGCGGCCTTTTCCTGGATCTTCTGGCCGTGCTCGTCGGTGCCGGTCTGGAAATAGACATCGTAGCCCTCCAGGCGCTTAAAGCGGCAGATGGCGTCGGCCAAAACCACTTCATAAGTGTTGCCGATGTGGGGCTTGCCGGAGGTATAGGCGATGGCTGTGCTCAAATAATAAGGTTTTTTGTTCATACGTTTCACCTCGTATGGAGTTTACAATTCAATATCTTAGTATAGCAAGAAAATCGGGGGTTTACAATATCTCTTTGCGAAAAACGAGCGGAATTTTGCCCTGCCGGATACAAAAACCTCCCGCGGCAGCGCCGCGGGAGGCAAGAACTCGGGAAAAGCGGGAAATCAGCCCTCGGGCGTCAGCACCACGGGCTCGTCATCCACGGGAGGCGCGGGCGTCACGGGCGTGGGGTCGGGCTCGATCGGAGCGGGATCCGGCTGCACAGGCTCCACAGGCGGCGTCACCGGAGTGACGGGCGCGGCGGGGCCGGTGGGCTGAGCGTCGTTGTAGAGAATCACCTTGTTGTATTTCTTATAAGTGCTGTTGTTTTCCAGCGTGCGGGAAACTTCTTTGCCGTCGATATAGACCACGCGATAGCTCACCGTCTTGTAGCCGGTGTAGCCGTTGGAATCCACCTTTTCGGTTCCGGGAGCAAGAGAGGTGTCCAGCTTGCGCTCGATCTCAA
>JAFZPW010000140.1 GCA_017552495.1 Clostridia bacterium
GAGGGCCGCTTCATCGCCTCGGAGGAATTGGTGCGCCGTCTTGCGGAAAATGGCCAAATCGCCACCCAATACGTGGATCTGGAAGGCCTTCCCACCGACGATATCCGCTTCAATCCCAACGGCTCGGTATGCGCCATCGAGGGCATCACCTCGCCCGACGGCCGCGTTTTCGGCAAAATGGGTCACTCCGAGCGCATCGGCGCGGGTCTTTACCGCAACGTACCCGGCGAATATGATATGAAGATGTTTGAAGCCGCGGTAGATTACTTCCGCAAATAAGAAAGGAGCCGCTTATGGCAATCATTCTCGACGGCAAGGCTCTTGCCAAAAAGTTGCGGGCGCAGGTGGCGCGGGAGGCCGCGCAATTGCCCCGCAAGCCCGGTCTGGCGGTGATTCTGGTGGGCGACGACCCCGCCTCCCGCCTGTATGTCAGCAACAAGGAAAAGGATTGCGCGCAATGCGGATTTTTGAGCTTTGAGCACAAGCTCCCCGCCGAAACCTCGCAGGAGGATCTCCTTGCCCTCATCGGCCGCCTCAACGAGGATCCGGCGGTAGACGGCATTCTGGTACAGCTCCCCGTTCCGCGCCACATTTCGGAAAAAGCCCTGCTCTCGGCCATCCGACCCGACAAGGACGCCGACGCCTTCCATCCCGAAAATGTAGGAAAAATGCTCACGGGACAGCCTTCGGTCTGGCCCTGTACGCCCTATGGCGTGATGGAACTTTTGTCGGAATACGGCATCGACCCCGCCGGCAAGCGCTGCGTGGTAGCGGGCCGCTCCAACATCGTGGGCAAACCCATGGCCATGCTGCTGCTGCGGGCCGACGGCACAGTGACCATGTGTCACTCCAAAACTCCCGATCTCAAAGCCGAAACAGCGAAGGCCGATATTCTGGTTTCGGCGGTGGGCCGCCGCGGTCTGATTACCGCCGACATGGTGAAGGAGGGCGCCGTGGTGATCGACGTTGCCATGAACACCCGGCCCGAGGGCGGCTTCTGCGGCGACGTGGACTTTGACGCCGTCTCACAAAAGGCGGCCTATATCACCCCCGTCCCCGGCGGCGTCGGTCCCATGACCCGGGCGGTGCTCATGCAGAACGTGCTGTCTCTGGCAAAGGAACACCAGAAATCAGTCCGCTAAAAACGTCTCCTTTGGTGCACCACCGGGAAAAAAGACGCTTTAAGCGGGCAATTACCAGCCAAAAGAAAAGAAATCCGGCGTGGTCATCGTGACCACGCCGGTTTTGTCTGATTCGTTTGAATTATGACTGTGAATAAGGAAATTCACCGGCACGCTGAGAATCTATCGCGTAAATCCAAATATATCGGGGATGGCATCCGGCCCGAATGTTGCCATTCCCATTCTGTACATCGCTTTGGCATGAATCCTGTCATGCCAAATGAAGCGTCTCAGCATCTTTCGTACCGACCATTGTTCCCCGTAACTGCCCGTTACAACTTCAAGCGATAAAAAACCTGCGATGGATTCAAGCGCTTCAAATCCCCTGGCTCTACAGGATACGATGGTTCCTTCATTATCAGCTTTCGCACCGACTTCAGCAAAATAGTATTCGTTTACATTCTTCGTATGCTGATACATTTCCTCCGCAGTGCGAGGAACAGAACCGTAAAATGTCTTTCGAAAAGGAAGGGCGCTCTTGTTCTTATCGGGAAACGAATGGTAGAGTGCATGAAAATCTTCGGCGGATTTCATAGCTAAAGACTTCAGATGTTGATATTCTTCAACACGCAAAGGTTCTTCTTCCGATATAAACAGGACATCACTGTCTGCATCTCTAATTTGCAGATCAGATTCCTTTTCTTGAACAATTTCCATGTCATAATCCTTCGGGGATATTCCGCTTTGCCATCGTTGGAACCGCCGGATTTCTTCCGGCATTTTTTGCAACGCCTCTTCTTTCGATGCGCCCCTTGTAAAGGCGCCGGGAAAGTTGCTGGCATAGAGGATGCTGTCATTGCCGTTATGCTCCCACACGCAATTAATCTTCATGTCCACCGCCCCATATTGTTAATTGTTGAAAAGATTATATCATGGCTGATTGGTTTTTTCAAGGAACGGACTTATCGATAGGGTTTCCTCCCGAAGCGCCGCCGTCAGGAGGTATTTTTTTGGCAAACCGGGTTTTTACTCTGCCGCCGTCAGTTGCTCCACCGTGGCGCCCCTGTCCCATCGGCGCAGACAAATTTGGGTGCAGGCGTCAAAGGCGGCAAAAAGCGCCCGCGCCTTTTCCTCGTTGCCGTAAACCTTCCACAGTCCGGCGCACTTGCACGCCCCGGGACCCTGCTCCAGAAAGCCCCACACGTCCTCCGGCGGATAGCCCAGAAAGAGGCCGATCTCGTGGGGAAAATCATCCCGTCCTGCCCGCCTGACCCGCTCCATCAACTGAATAAGGCAGCGTTCGGCGCTTCCGCCCGCATATCCCCGCTCTCGCAGCAGGCTTTGTGCCGCGCCGCTTTGCAGATCCTCCCGCAGCCGCTGGGGGCGGTACAAAAAGATCTGCGCGCGGCCTTCCCGATAGCGCAACGGCAGCACCCGCAGGCCCTTTGGCCCCAGTCGGGCATTCCACAGACGCAGATCGGCTCGCAGAAGCGCCGCCGTATCATAAGGGCAGGCAAACAGGCTTGCGGTTTTCAGCCCCGCCAGCGTAGGGGCGCAATAACGGATGAGCAGGTCTTCTGGCATAGAATTTCTCCTTGTTTCTTTTTCTTAGCATGTGCAGCGCGGCACAGATCATTCCTGCCGCCAAAAAATCGGGGAGGCTGTGCGCCTCCCCGCAGATTCAGTGTTGGCAGCGGTCTTTCATGGCGCAGCCCGCACAGCTTCCGCCGCAGCTGCACGTTCCGGTTCGCTTATCCCTGCGCAACGTTCGGACGATCAGAATCACCAGCACAGCCAGCAGCAGCGCCGCCGCGATGGTGCCGAGGTTTTGCTGAAGCCAGGTCATAATTCTTCCTCCTTTTTTCGCAGCGTTTGAAAAGGATTACTTGACATTGATCTTTTTCGTGAGCCTGGTCGCCTCTTTGTAAGGACGAAGGAGCAGCCAAAGCGTGCAGATCGCAACGGCAACCGCCGCGATCAGGCCCGGCAGGTTGAGACTGCCGGTAAAGGCGCCGCCGATCTGGTTGATGCACAGGGCCGCCAGATAGGCAAAGAGGCACTCGTAGCCGATGGCAAACCACGTCCACTTGGCGGAGTTCATCTCGCGCTTGATGGCGCCCATGGCGGCAAAGCAGGGCGCGCACAGCAGGTTGAACACCAGGAAACTCAGACCGGTGACCGTGGTGAACTGGCGCGCCAGCGCAGCCCAGAGCGATTCCTCGCCGCCGTAAAGCACGCCCATGGTGCCCACGATGTTTTCCTTGGCCACCAAACCGGTGACGGAGGCAACGGCAGCCTGCCAGTTGCCCCATCCCAGCGGGGCGAAGATCCAGGCCATGGCCGATCCGATCCTGGCCAGAATGCTCATGCTGATCTCATCCTCCTCCAGCATGCCGAAGACGCCGTCGCTCCAGCCGAAGCGGGA
>JAFZPW010000141.1 GCA_017552495.1 Clostridia bacterium
CGACGCCCAGGCCGAATGCGAGATGGTGCGGCAGCGGGAAAACGGCAATCCCCTGGACGCCGTTTGCAAGGCGGTTTCCCGGGAGGAACTTTTGCGGATGCAGAAGGCCTGCGCCGCTGTTTACTGCAAGGATGAGGTTTTGGAGTATGTGGTGCGCCTTATCGGCGCCACCCGCAAAAACGACAAGCTCAGCCGCGGCGCCAGTCCTCGTTCCACGTTGGCCGTGGTGTCCATGGCAAAGGCTGTGGCCTATATGCAGGGCCGGGATTTCATCGTTCCCAAGGACGTGGAGCGGGTTTTTGTCCGCACGGTGGCCCATCGGATCAAACTGAGTCAGGAGGCCGAACTGCGGGGCAATACGGCGGATTCTGTGCTGGAGGATATCCTCAAGCGGGCCATCGTGCCAAAGGTGTGATATGTGGCGCAACCGATTGTTCTATCTGGCTTTGCTGGCCGGCGCGGTTTCTTTTTTTCTGGAATACCGGGGATGGATCTCCTGGTATGCGCTGCTGGCAACGCTGATCCTTCCGCTGTTTTCGCTTTTTTGGAGCCTGTTCCGGGCAAACTGGATTCGGTTTCGCATGATCCCGGAGCGGGCGCGGTGCCTTCTGGAAGACAGAAACACCCTGACGCTGAAACTGGCCACCGGACAAAAGCCCTCGCTGCTCTGCGGACTGACGCTTCAGATCCGGGACGAAATGGGCGGCGTCGTTTATCGGGAAAAGCTGCGGTTTTCTCACGGCGCCGAAGAGAGGAGCTCTTTGCCAACCGGGCATTGCGGCGTGTATACCTGCCGGGCAAAGCGGGCGTGGACCCGGGATCTGCTGGGGCTGTTTCGCATTCCCGTGTGCTGTCCGGCGGCCTGCACCATCATTGTGGAGCCGCGGGCCTGCGCTCCCAAGCCGACCCCCGATCTGAGCCGTTTCCGCACCATGCGCTTCCGCCCCGTGCCGGGAGGAGGCTTTTCCGAGACGCATGAAATTCGGGAATATCGCCCCGGCGATTCGCTGAAAAGCGTTCATTGGAAGCTGTCGGCCAAGACCGGCGAGTTGATGGTGCGGGAGCCGCAGGAGCCCATTTGGAAGAGCGCCATGCTGACCTTTGCCCTGCCGGAAGCGCGGGACGAGGCCGACGTGCTGCTGGGCGAGCTTTTGTGGATGTCTCAAAACCTGCTGGAGGCCGGCGCGGGGCATTCCATTTGCTGGCATGACGGCACGACTGTTCGGACGATGCCGGTCACCGGAAAAAATGAGTTGTGGAACGCCATCCATCTGATCCTGCGCTGCCAGATGGGGAAAAAGATCCCGCATCGGGAGGATTGGAAGCGGCCCTCTGCCGACTGGGTTTATCACGTTGGCGGCGGGGGAGAGGAGGCACCCGTATGAGGAATGGAGAACGCGCCGGGAGGGCGCTTTTGGCTGCGTTTTGCGCGGCGGCTCTTTCTCTCGGCAATGTTTTTTGCCTCAAGACCGCTTTTCGTATGGCGGGCGAAACAAAGCCCGTCTTTTTGGCCTGTGTTTTTGCGGCGGTGTGCGCCGCTGTTTTGCTGGCGCTTCCGAAGGGCGGCCGCTGGCTGGCCGGACTTTGCGCCGCGGGCGCGCTGCTGGGCGTCTGGAAGCGGGCGCTGCTGGTGGAAAGCGCGCTTTACGCGGTAAAGCGTGTTCTGCTGGTGTGCGAGGGAAGCTACGATTCCCTGGTTGAACTGAACCAGCGGATCACCGTAGCGGGCAATCCGATGTCCACGGCGTTTCTGGCGGCGCTGGGGGCGCTGCTGGCGCTTTGGACGGCAGTGACCGTTTGCCGCGGATGGACGCTTATCCCGCTGGGCGGGGTCAGCGGCATGCTGTTTGCCCTTTGCACACTTATGCTGCGCCCCGCGCCGAGCGTCTGGGCGGTGGCCCTGCTCTTTGGCGCTTACGGCGTGCTGGCGCTGACCCAGGCCCGCCGCCGCAGAGGAACCGACCGTCCCGTTGAATCGCTGGCGCTGGGCGCGGCGACGGCGGCGGTTTTCGCCGTACTGATTCTTTTCGTCCGCCCGGCCGAATATAAATATCCCGAATGGCCCGACCGGGCGATGGATACGCTGTGGGAATGGGGAGAAAGGGCCTCCATCTTTTTTGATGAAGCATTGGCCCGGATGGGCATTTATTACGGCAATCAGGAGGACTGGACGCTGATAGCTCCCGCCACGGTTCAGGAGGCACAGGTGGCCGATCTGCGCGCTCTGACGGCCAGGAGCAACACCAAACAGGAAGTCTTTTCCGTCATGACCGACACCGCCGAGGAACTTTATCTCCGCGGAAGCGCATACAGCACCTATACAGGGGACAAGTGGAAAAAGCTCGGGGGCAGCGACGAGGGAAAGGGCGTCGCTTATCGCGTCAACGCCCGCTTCTGGATTTCTGCCTTGCGGGAAAAGCGCGTGCGGATCGAATCGGAAACGCCGCTTAAGGTGCTGTATCTCCCCTATGGCTCGGCGGAGCTGCCCGAGGGCGCCCGCCCGGTGGAGGATACTTATGTGTTCAACGCGGGCGATCTGATGCAGTATGAGATCCCTTATGGGGCCTTTTCCGTGCAGGCGGGCGCGGTGCCGGACGGTAAAACGGTATACCAGGATGACCCTGCCGGCATCTACCCACTGGATAATGCGGAGGCGGAACAGGTATGGAGGGGTGCTGTGGCAGAAATGTCATGGTTTACCTATCAGAGCGCGATCATGCAGACCGACACCGCGTTGCCGGAAGGCACGCGGGATAAACTGCTGGCGCTGCTGCGGGAGCGGGGGATCGTGCCGGACGAGCGATTCCTTTTGGAAGCGCCTTATCAAATCGAGTTTGGCGATTATTTCAGTCAGATAACACAGTTGCCGGATGGACCGGTAAAAATCCATGTCACCGGCGCTGACGGTCAGATTCATATAACCAAGTTGAACAATCCTTCCAATATGACGCGGGAGGAATGGGAGGCGACCAATCAGGCCCGCGGCGAATATCGCCATACCATGGCTCAGGCGGTGGCGGAACTGGTGCGGAAACAGGGGAAATATGATCTTACCGCCTCCGCCATGCCAAAATCGGCCGATGATTTCGCACTCTGGTTTTTGACCGAGGGAGAAAAAGGGTATTGCGTTCATTATGCTTCCACG